>JAJPHX010000018.1 GCA_021325075.1 Nitrososphaeraceae archaeon
AGGCCGACACAAGTTTACTACAAAGACTGACAGCGAAGTCATTGTGCATTTACTTGAAGAAAAGCTTGCAAAAAGCAGCCTGCTTGGCGCAATAAAAAAGACGGTGGAAGAGCTGGACGGCGTGTACGCGCTAGCAATCCGCGACGAAAAGACCGGCGAGGTAGCCCTTGTAAGGGACAGGATTGGTGTACGCCAGCTCTATTATGCTGACACGGACAAGTTTGTCGCGTTTGCGTCAGAGCGCAAGGCATTGTGGCGGATTGGAATTCAAGAGCCCACAAGGCGCATATTGCCTGGCAGTGCACTGATCATATCGCCTGACGGCAAGATGCAGGACTTTCAAATTGCAGACCCTATCCCTAAAAAGGTCAGGATAGTGCACAGGACTATGGCTTCTGCAGTAGAGGCGTACAGAAAGGCACTGATCGAATCGATGGAAAAGCGCACGCAGGATTTCAAGAGGATGGGGATAATTTTTTCCGGCGGGATCGACAGCGTGCTTGCCGCATACCTTGCAGCAAAGATGGTGCCAGAAGTGGTCTGCTACACCTGCGGCACAAAGGGCTCTAATGACATCGCCTATGCCCGCCAGATCGCCAACAGGCTAGGCCTTGAGCTAAAGGTCGCCGAGTTTGATCAGGACGAAGTGGAAAAACTGATACCCGAAGTCATTAACGTTATTGAAGATTCTAACGCGGGTCAGGTCGAAGTGGCGCTTCCGGTGTACGGGGCTGTCAGGCTGGCGCATAATGACGGGATCAAGGTGATGCTTACAGGCCAGGGTGCGGACGAGATCTTTGCAGGCTACTCTTGGTACGCCAAGGTCGCTGAAAAGGAAGGCTATAGGAAGATGCGCAAGCGCATGGTAGAGGATCTGCTCCTTCTTTACAAGGAGACACTAGAGCGCGAGGACAAGATAACGATGGCACACAGCATTGAACTTCGCGAGCCGTTCCTTGATCCTGAAGTGATCAAGATGGCGCTCTCAACAGACATGAGGCTGAACGTAAAGAACGGGCAGGACACGCTTGGCAAGCATGTGCACCGGAAGCTTGCCCAGAAACTTGGGATACCAAAGGATATCGCCTACAGGGTCAAAGAAGCGGCCCAGCATGGTTCCGGGATGCACGGGATGCTTGACTCGATAGCAAGAAAGCATGGCTTTGACGAGTCGACAATCCCAACAAAATACCTTGAAGAGCTGCGCCTGCGCGAAAGGATAGGGAGCTCGCAGAGGTACGGCTACCTCTTTGGCGATGAAAAGATATGGATCGCAGAGCCGCATGTCCAGATGTACCTGGACAGCATATCGAACAAGCTGCCGCAGTTCGAGCTCGTGGCTACGACAAAGAAGATCAAGTGACATTGCGGTTTGAAACTGACCTGACGCTCCTTGCGATCAGAAAAGGCGCAATCACCAGAGCAGGGATGCTGGCCGCTATGAAAAGCGTCTGAAACGGAGCGAGTACGCTTGCACTCGTGCCTGCCCCTGCCACCCCTGCGCCAAGCAGGGCAGACAGGATGCTGCCAGCGCAGGTCGGGCACCCAACGAAAAGCCCACAGGTCGCTCCAACCCCGCCAGCGATTGACGTGCTGGCTTTGAGCGACTTTCTCAGGCTGTACGTAAAGACGCTGAGGGCGACGTTAAAGCCAACGAGCAGCGACACCACCGCCGCAAGTATGACGTTGATTGGTATTATCAATATCAAAAAGTGGTCGGTGAAATATAGGGTGAGCATGGGCATGTAGCCGGGGACGGCGCAGCACGGTATCAGGTCGATCGACGGGACCTTGATCCCCTTTTCCGTGAATGACACATCCGCTCTATAGACCAGTATCTGTGACAGAAAGCCGAAAAATATGCCGTAGCCGATTGCGGCGACTGCCATTATCTTCCAGTATTTCCTGTTTGCAAAGGCACCAGTAATGTATGACACCAAGCTGTTCGAGCCTGCACTGCGCATCTGCTCCGAGCGGAATATGGTGTACGCGCCATATACCATGGCCGCCATCGAGGCAGCCGTTATGGCAAGCATGGCGTACGCAAGGCCGGTCAGCCGCTGCGATTCTATAGGGAGAGGTGTCGAAGATGGCGTCGTGAGCCTAGAATAGATGATAAACGCAATGACAAGTGAAAACAAGCCTACAAAAAGTATCCTGAATCCGCTTTCGCGCAAGTCTTTCCAGCGTTTATCGTCCATTGCTGTCCTGTACAAAACGAGCTGATTACAAATTAAATCCTATCGGCCACCTGATAAATCCTTAATTCCCGGAATGTGCATAATACACACGATGCCAAAGAGCCCCTTGGAAGACGAGGAATACATTCCTGCAAAAATAAGTTATGTGGGGTTTGTGGACCAAGTGGGGCTTGAAGGAGTTGTCATATTAAAGGCTATAGACGGCAAAGAGTTTCCGATGCGCGCGTTTTCCGGCGAAGTCGCAAGGCACATTTCACGCTTTCAGGAAGGAGACAAGGGAAGCATCCCGACGATATACAACCTTGTAGAAGAGATTGCAGTCATGCAGGACTTGCTGCTTGTCGAGGTGCGCGTATATCAGAGTGGCTCTGTGCTGCGGGCAAACCTCTACTTCAAAAAAAGAGATGGCGAACTCATTCTCCGCAACTACCGCGCTTCCGACTCGATTGCTCTTGCGGCATACTATGACATACCGATCAAGGTAAGAAAAAACCTGTTTGAGGAAGCGATAGAGCGTTAGATTGCTTCTATTTTATCTGTAATTGTTCAGCTTTTGGCATTATGACCAGATCATCCATCTGACTGTACAGCTTTAGGAATCTATGACCTTTTTCACTTGTACGAAAAGTTTGGGTTGTTGATTCGTAGTCGATCAAGCCATTAGCAGCCAAGAAGTTAAGATATTCTTTCAGTTGGGCGTAAGACAAGAAAGCCTTGTACATTATCTTGGTCTTTGTCGCACCGCCATTTGCAGCTTCTAAAATGTTAGAAGCAAGTTCTGTTCTACTCCTGTATTTCATTTTTCTCTATCTATAATAGGCAGCGCGACTATATGTGCATGCCTGATAAAGTGTTGTACAACAATGTTGCTGATCCAATCAAACATCTAATATTTTAAAAAGTCGCCTTAGGCAGAAGGCTTCGTAACTTTTTCTGCCCTATGGTGAAGTGCATTTCTTAGCTTCGGCCCTGCAACAATATATGCGGTTGCTGCTCCTAATCCTGCAATTCCCAGGACAATGAGAGTTATTGTAGTCATTTGTTCCATTTCTATTCATTCTATATACTGCATCGTCTCTATTAAGGATCGGGGTAACCATGTTAAGCCTCTATCTTTAGCCAATTTCTTGAAAAAAAGAAAGGTGACGTGAACGTCCCACAATTCCATACTATTTTCATCATTTTATTCCCGGTCAGAATACTTCCTCTAACATTTCAACTGCAAGAGCAGCCAATAGGACAAAAAATATCTTTTTGCTAGAGAACAAAAAGAATCTGCTTTTCTTATCCAGTATGTGAGAGAGGAAGTTCTGCAGCGCAGGGTAGCCTGAAGGTCCCAGCGAATTTACCATTGGCATAGCCAATGTGGATAAAGACTGCATGTTCCATCTTCACAGTACAATATACGCAGTACCGACATTTAACATAGCTCATGTTAACGGATCTTATTTTCCCATATATGGCAAATCAGAGCCTTGTAGATAGATAGTATCGAACTCGACATCCTTTGATTAAAATTTGAAAGTTTGTATCGCAAATAATCCGACGAATTGAAATTGTCAAAAGCAGCTTCGATAAGAAATCCGGTGGTATTCGTGACAATGTTAATCACATGTTTGAAGAGAATTTTCAATCTTTTGCTGAACAATAGTCTTAAAGATTACCGATAACATGATCAATCATTGAAGTTTCTATTTGTATCGCCAGAGGCCCTGAGTTTAGATTTAGCTTATACGATAAGTCAAGAGAACGCAGGAGAGGAAAAAGCACCAAATAAAGTAAAATTTTTCGTACAGAGCCCAACTGAAAAAGATGTTGGCGATGGCTTTGTCGAAAAGATAGACAATTGGGAAAATTTGATTGAATGGGCAGATATCATAGTTTTTGACGACATCGGCTTTGGCAAGATTGCAGACAAATTGAGACTTCAAGGCAAGAAGGTTGTAGGCGGCAGCTCTTACACCGACAGACTAGAGAATGAACGGGAGTTTGGACAGCACGAATTAGAAAAAGCAGGAGTTTCGGTTCTGCCGAGCTGGAATTTCTCTGATTTTGATGAAGCTATAAAGTTTGTGCAGGATAATCCTGGAAGGTATGTGATAAAACCAAGCGGCAAAGCCCAGAACGAAAAAGAATTATTATTTGTCGGCCAAGAAGAAGATGGCAATGACATAATTAATGTCTTGGCTCATTACAAGAAGAATTGGGCCACCAAGATACGAATATTCCAGATACAAAAATATGCTGCAGGTGTAGAAATAGGCGTAGGCGCATTTTTTGATGGGCAGGATTTTGCCTTACCAATAAACATTAACTTTGAGCATAAGCGGCTTTTTCCTGGAGAGATAGGTCCAAGTACGGGAGAAATGGGCACACTGATGTTTTGGAGCAACAAGAACAAGATTTTTGAAATGACTTTGGAAAAAATGAAACAACAACTTGCACAAGCACACTATGTTGGCTATATCGACATTAACTGTATAGCAAATTCTAGTGGCATATTCCCGCTTGAATTTACGTCTAGATTTGGCTATCCTACCATATCTATTCAGATGGAAGGTGTTACCAGTCCATGGGGCGCCTTCTTTTATTCCCTAGCTGCAGGTGGAGAAAAGCAACTAAAGCTCACTACAAAACATGGATTCCAAGTAGGCGTCGTAGTAGCCGTTCCTCCATTTCCATTTAATGACGAAAAAACTTTCAGAAAGTTCTCCGAAGACGCAACCATTCTCTTCAAACGACAGGAATTGATGCTACAAGGTGTGCATTTAGGAGAGGTAAAAAGGGATGGAAATGATTGGAGAATTGCCGGAAAATCAGGCTATGTACTTGTGATAACAGCTTCAGGAGATACTACAGAGGAAGCAAGAACAGAAGTGTACAAGAGAATCTGTAACATAATGATACCAAACATGTTTTACCGGACAGACATCGGAAGTAGGTGGACAAGAGACAGTGATCTCTTGCTATCATCAGGATACCTTTAAAGCAGAATGTTGTAGCAATGATAATTCTTCGGCTCATTTTGCCTTCGCTGCGCGCCTTTTATCATAGGCGCATGATGCGTTAGGATGATGAATGTATTTAAAGAGATAAGAGCGCGAACGTGGTATAGTATACCATGTCAGAAGAAGCAGG
>JAJPHX010000085.1 GCA_021325075.1 Nitrososphaeraceae archaeon
CGGCATCCAGAAGCGGCAGGTCCTGCGGTATTACCGCCGTAGAATCTGCGCCTTCCTTTATGCAATAGCCATCTGCGATCGTGACTGCAGAATTGACACCGCTATCCTTTTCTTCATGCAAAAAGTTTGCGCTACAGCGCGCTGCAATCTCTTGTGCGCGCCTGTCACTAGAAACTACGACAACTTTCCTCAGGACCTGTGTACTCGAGAGTATCTCCAGAGTGTTCTCAAGCATGAGCGACGACAGGCGGACGCGCTCATCAAGCGTAAGCATTGTCGACATCCGCGTCTTGCTGTTTTCAAATCTTTTTACAGGCACGATAGCAAAGACATTCAACTGCCAACTACCTTATCCATCAAATACCGGCCAAGCTGGATCTCGTCATCTCTATTTTTCATTATAATGTTTGTCTTGTAAACCTGCATGCCAAGGTTGCGTATTCTGGGCGCCAGGTTGTCGTCACTTGGAGCAATTACGAATGCGCCGACGAAGTCGCTGTAATACTCTCCCACCCCGGCTGGCGAGCTTGCAAGCCTGAGCGCTTTCATGTATTTTACTGCTGGCCCACTTACTGCGGCCTCTCCAATCAGCGGGGAAACTGCCATCACCTTGTCCCTTTTTTTTGCAAGCTCTTTTCGCAAACCTGCAAGGGCAACTATCGGGCCAATGCTCGAGATAGGATTTGCAGGCGCAATTATTACCATGTCTGATCTTCTTATTGCGTCAATCGCCTTGCGGTTTGCCCTTGCTCTTTTGGCGCCTTCATAGTATACGCCACTTACAGCCGGTTCGCCTCTGTATTTGACCCAGAACTCCTGCAGATGCATCCTGCCCCTATCTGTAACTATTTTTGTGACCACTTCATCATCGGTTGCGGGGATGACTCTTTCAGATATCGCATACCGGCTCCTCATCCAGTCTGTAACCTGTGACAGGCTCTTGCCCTTCTTCATCATGTCAGTTCGCGTCAAATGGGTTGCAAGGTCCTTGTCTCCCAAGCCAAACCATGACGGTGCGCCGAGCTTTTCCATCTGCGCAAGGCATTCAAAAGAATCGCCCCTGACGCCCCATCCGCGTTTTTCATCAAGCAGTCCTGCAAGGCCATAAACGATGGTGTCGATGTCAGGGCAGACATAGAGGCCATGAAGCCAAATGTTGTCGCCGACGTTGGAGATCACGGCCATGTCATCTGTCAATGCGGCCAGGCCCCTGACCAGTTTTACGGAACCGGTTCCGCCGGCAAGAACTGTGATCAAATAATAGATGGATAGATTCTGCGTTTTATTATATCTGCCGGATGCAGAGCGTGCGATAAGATAAAGATTATAAACGAGACAGAGCCAAGTCCACTCGTGAAGTCTTATGCCACGTTACTTTCTGGAATAATTGCAACATTTTTGATTACCGGCTTTATTACTCAGGCATATGCGGCAGACATGGCGGCAACTCTAATTACACAGATTAACAAGTCCAGTGCCTCATTTACAGGCGTCAAGAACTTGTCCCTCAAATATCCTGATGGGAGCTCTATTTCACAGCAGCTGAATGGAAAAAACGACAGGATAGAATTTACAATTAACGGAACTGCAACTGACCCTAACATGGCTAACCTGATTCAGGCAAGTAACAAGGCATTGGCAGCTGTAAATAGCCCTGTGCAGGTTACTTCTGCGTCTGTACATTATGTAGCGACACTCAGGGGCCAACCAACAAACGCATTGATATCCGTGAAGGTTGAGTATCTTCCCATCTTGGAGAAGTTTGTCTTGTCAAAAGACGCGCAGAGTGGCGGAAACATCGTGGACCTTCAATGGAGATCATTCAAGATAGACGGACCCGTCAAAGTAGACTCCCCGAACGGCGAGATTAACATAAATCAAGCAATAGGAGCGTTAGAGGTAAAATATCCAGATCTTGCATCAAAGCTGTCAAGCTCTGGAGCACAAGCAGTTCTGACAGAACCCGTGATGGATTTTACCAGATTCAACACTCCTATGGGCAACTGGCACTTTCTCTTTGACCCTGTCGGGACCTACGGCTCGGGAGTTATCACAGGTGGAGAAAATGGTGGAGCTAAAGCACTATCGGTATACTCGTTAGGCGAAAGTAGCTTCAGAGAAGGCACATTTGAGGCGCAGGAGACTACGGCTTCTGCATCAATAGACGGACAGAACGTTGATCTAAAATCGCAAACACCTCCGCCCAGCGGCCAGATCACAATTGGAGGATACTCGAAATTGCAGGGGGCAGCAGGTCAAGAATTTGCAATTGTGACAAACGAGGCTCCTGCAGATGCGCAGACTTCGAGCGGGGCATTCCCGATTCAGGTATTGCTTGTATTTGGCGGAATGATGGGCGCGATAGCCTTCTTCGTACTCTTCAAGGCAAGAAAATAGCTGCGCCTCGCCCGCTTTAATTTATTTTACAAGCAGGTACATACAATCTAGATCACAATGTCTATTATCCAAATTCAATCTTGCACAGATAATGAGAACAGAGGAAGAGGCAAAATACGACCTCAACGAGCGGATATTCGAGTTGTATGATAGCGGGATGCCCGTGGAGAATATCTCTAGCCGTCTCAACACAACTGTTGAATATGTCAATTCTGTTCTTAGCAATGTTCCGGTGGAAGCAGGCTAGCCTTCATCTCTCAGGTAGTACCCGGCGTCTGCCAGCGTTGTTATAGTCGCCTTGCCCTTTTGCAAAAGCGATGTACCTGCAAACCTTGTCCTCCCAATTCCGATAGCCTCCTGCTTTGTGTTAAGGATGATGACAAGATCATTTTCGTCTAATTCTCCAGACACTTCCACTATCGACTCGCCCATGACGTCCCTGCTGTACAGCACCAGTTTTTCTGCATTCTCGTTCACCGTGACGTAAAACTTGTTCCTCTTGCCAAGCCGGGCAAAAATGTCCGCCCCGGGAATCGAGGGCATGAACTGTTTTTTCAGCTGGCCTATTTCAAGTCCTGCCAGATGCGGCTGCATCTTGACAATTGCTGCCTCGAGCTCTTGCGGCACTAGGCAAACTGTTTTTAGATCATTATTTTCATGCATAATCAGGGCTTTATCCGCCAGAGCCTCAAAGACGCCCCACTTGTCAAGTGCTCTCTTTATCTGTGTTTTTTCTTCCCGCGTGGGCTTGCGATACAACTCAGCTCACCCTTAATTTGGCGATGAAAAAGCCGGTAGTGTCATGAATGTGAGGGTACAGCCGCCGGGCGTTTCCCAGCTGGTTGTCAAATTTAATGTCGCCGAAACTTGTCAGGCCGGCGCTTCCATGCTCAAAAGGCTCGACAGAAATGTTGGGAAACCCGCGCAAGAGTCTATCCACTACCATTTCATTTTCTTCAGGTGCGAACGAGCAGGTAGAATACACCAAAATGCCGCCGGGCCGGACCATTCTGGCGGCGACATCAACCAATTTTTCCTGCCTGCTTGAGCAGTAGTCGACGTCCTGCGGCCGGTGACTTGTCTTCCTTGCGACGTCTTTGGCAATGACTCCTTCGCAGCTGCACGGAGCGTCCAGAAGGACCCTGTCAAATTTCATGCCAAGCTTTTCAGCGTGAATCCCGTCCATTTTAAAAACGCAGGTGTTGTACACGCCGCAGCGCGCCAAGTTAAAAGACATCGACCTTGCCCTCCTTTCGCTAGGCTCAAGCGCGATTATAGAACCGGTGTTTTTCATCCTCTGCGCGATGAATGTCGTCTTGCCTCCAGGCGCGGCCGCGACGTCAAGCATAACGTGGTTTTCCTCCACATCCAGCGCCTCCACTGCCATGCAGGAGCTGAGGTCCTGAACGTAATAGTGGCCAAGGAGGTATTCGGTGGACGCGCCAGCCGAAATCGGGGCTTTTTCTACGGCAAGCACTTCAGGAAGGACGGTGTGTTTGAGGATAAACCCTTTTGACTCGAGCCGGCTTTCAAGTTCCACCCTGCTTGTTTTAAGAGTGTTAACGCGGATGTATTGCGTCGGCGGCATTTCCATCTTGGCGAGAAATTCCTTTATGTCAGGTACGTATTTCAGGAACCTGCCCACAAGCCACTTGTCGTAGCCATACCTGCTGGCAAGGCCTGCTGATTCGTCTGATTCTGGAAATATGAGAGTCTTCAAGCGAGCAGGTGCAACTCCAATTTTCTCATTTATATCATCTGCCGCCGCCCGGCAGGCCAAGCACCTTGATAGGTGACCGGTAATCGCTTTCTACTGCAATCCCTTCGTTTGCGGTGACTTGAACCGTTGAAACCTGGGTTTCAGGATCCGGGTAAAAAAAGTATGATTCGCCGGGGTTCAGAGATGATTTTTCCTGCACATCTTTTGCGCCGAGCACCACCTTGATGCCTGTCAGCTGCTCGGTGCCCACGTTGGTAACTCTGATCCGGTATTGAATTCCAGAAATGTCGGTCGTATCCTTTGTGGCGTCAACTTCAAGGGCGTATGAGGGTCGCGTGAGCTGCTGGTAAGCAACGTACCCGGCAACTCCTATCGCTGCGGCTATGCATGCAGCGATTATGCCTTTGTGCATAAAGGTTGTTAGATAGGAGTTGCTAATAAAATTACACGTCTTCGTTTTGCACACGGTGGCGTTTTATGTACCGCAGCAGGCTGTCAAAATTGTTTTCAATTTTATAATAGCGGAGCATGTTTTCCATGGTCTCGTCGTCATAGATGGGGTTGTATTTCTTGGCCTTCTCAGAAGGAGCTTCTGCTATGACCCTGCCACCAATACAATTATAGTGATTGCTGGTTGATAAACTTTATCGAATATGCATACAACTTTACAGAGGCAGATCGCTATAGAACAGATACTGTTTTGCAAGCAAGAGACACGTTCCAAATAAAACGAATATGAAATCCGTGTCTACCCTTTAAATCCGTTAAACGCCAAGTTGAAGTTAAGCGGATGCATCCAGACGACCTAAACACAATATGGGTTTGCCGCAAATGCGGGCGCAACTTTGCCTTTAATTCAGATGCCGAGGACCATAGGAGGCAGTTCAACCATTCGGACATGATGCTATGTGATTTCGGCAG
>JAJPHX010000043.1 GCA_021325075.1 Nitrososphaeraceae archaeon
CTGATATATCTGCTCAGGCCACTTGTCATAGCAATAGCGATAATTGCTGCTGGTTACTTTATCTACAGATGGTACACCGGCAGAAGGCTAGTCAGGGTAAGCTGACACGATTATTTTTTCCTGTTTTTTCTGGCAATGTTTTATTGTAAAATAAATAAAAAAGGTTTCTTGCTGCAATGCAGCAAGAGTTTCTTACTTTGTGCTGTTAAAGAAATTCTTTATTCCTTGAGTTAGGTTGTTCAGGGCATTGCCTGTCTGGTTGGCCATATTCTGTGCTCCCTGTGTAATCGCGTTGCCTGTTGAATTACTCGATGTCTGCGTAGATCCAGTCTGTACCATCTCTTTGCCGTCCTGAGTCAGCGAATGGACTACCCCATAGAGTGGCTGTCCGTGGAAGTGGTCGTCAGTCTGTTCCGATGAGAATGAGATGGCTACTGCATTGAATTTTTCTATCATTATCAATGTGTTTACTCCAGTCCATTTTGGCGAGCCGTTTGCCGAAACGTCAGCAGTGCCAAAGATAAGTGTTGTTCCATTCTGTGGGAGCTGAACCATTGATCCGTTGGACATCTTGAAGTTGGTCACTTCATGTGTATGGCGTCCCGTCCCGTCGATGTGTACCATAGTCATGTTGGCCTTGAAGCTGCTTACGTTGCCATTCTGAACACTTAGACTCCAGTCGCCGGATACTATGTACGGCTGGTCTAGTTTTGACGCGGTAGATGTTGTATTGCTAGACGATGCTGTAGTGTTGCCTGTACTGCTGGTTGTTGTATTGGTGCCAATGGTATTGCCAGTTGCATTGGTGGAACTGTTTCCGCCAACCATGGTCTGGCCCATTGTTGTGTTACCCGCAGATGTCGTGTTTCCTGATGACGTCATGTTGCCTGTGCTTGTTGTATTAGTAGATGGTGTCGCTGTTTGGTTTGTGGTTGTTGAACTGCCTGTATCAAAGATCAGAGTAGCTATAGTACCTCTAGCCGAAAATGTTGATCCTGTGCTTGTAGAGTTTGAACTTGTTGTGTTGCCCGTACTGCTGGTTGTTGTGTTTCCTCCAGCAGTTGTATTACTTGCCGAACTCGTACTGCCTGCAGTTGACGTACTGCTAGGAGTTGTACCATATTGCGCAATTGCTGGTGTAAGACTAAGCGCTGCAGCGAAAAGTCCAAAAACCAGCACTAGCGCGACCGCGATAGGTGCTTTCTTCATCGCAAAGAGCGCGCAGGAATGAATTTTAACGATTTTATCTGTTATATAGAGAAGTAAAATACCTAGGCTTGCTAGGCAACAATTGGACTAAAAAATGTTCTAACGGCTATTGCGTCAGGTCTATTATGCTTCGTCTGATGACCAGTTTGGCTTCTGGCGAAACGTTGTACTTCTCCAGAACCATCGCGGGGTCTTTGATGAGCTCGTTGCGAAAGTCCGGCTCGCTGGCTGCCCTGAGCAGGATTTCACTGATAATCTCGGCTTCCTTTTGTCGAGAATCCAAGTATCAGCACCAAAGTTAAAGCTCGTATATAATCTTAGTGCACGATTTGTACACAATTGTCCCTAATGGAAGAGTAAAGTAATGTTGACTCTGCGTTATAAAGCGATCGGATTCTTTTCGTAAATAGTAATTGTCCGCTGGAATCGAGCTCGTAGGTGACCTAGGATACCTGCTCCTGATATGTTCTGGAGTGGGAGCACTTGCATACATTCTCAAGCAGCCTCTCGTGCTCGGATTCCTGATAGCTGGCATACTCATAGGCCCTTTTGGCCCATTTAGCCTCATCAAGGACATCGATATGCTGAACAATTTTTCAGACATTGCTATCGTGCTCTTGCTTTTTGGAGTCGGGCTGTCGTTCCCGCTGCGCCAGCTGCGCGCAATTGGCAAGGTGGGCACTGGCATAGCAGTGATCGAAGTCTTGGTGATGCTTGCGCTTGGCTTTGTGGTTGGAAGCGTCCTTGGCTGGTCGTTCTACGACTCCATGTTCCTTGCAGCCGCCCTGTCGATAAGCTCGACCGCAATAATCGTCAAGGTGCTTGAAGATATGGGCAAGCTGGAGACCACGTCTGCAGTGCTCATGATAGGAATACTCGTTATCGAGGATCTGGTCGCGATAGTGATAATAAGCGCCATGCACTCGGGCGTTGTAAGCGGCTCCTTTGAATTTACCCAGATTCTTACCACCATAGGGAGGATCGGGCTCTTTATCGGAGGCACTATAGCTGCAGGAGTTCTCATCATGCCAAGGCTGTTTTCGCTTATCACAAAGCTCGAGCGTTACGAAGTAACGATAATGTTTGCGCTTGGGACTGCCTTTGGACTCGCTTTTCTTTCATATGAGCTTGGCTTTTCTGCCGCCACGGGCGCTTTCCTTGCGGGCGTGATAATTGCAGGAAGCAAGTTCTCGGAGCAGATATCGACCATAATCTCGCCGACAAGGGAAATCTTTACTGCCATATTCTTTGTCACGATAGGGGCCCTGATGGACATGTCGCTGATCTCCCTATACTGGGTGCCCGTCATGATAATCACGCTTGTCACTGTCTTTGGCAAGATCGGAGGGGTGTACGCCGGGGTCCGGCTGTTTGGGTTTGACAAACAGTTTGCGATTGGAATCGGGCTGAGCATGGCCCAGCTTGGCGAGTTCTCTTTCATTGTTCTAAAGACAGGCCAGGACCTTGGCGTCATAAGCAGCATGTTGTTTCCGATAATAGGGATGGCAGTAGCTCTGACAACGTTTGTCGGCCCAATGCTCGTGAAGCTTGGAAGCCGGGTCGTAGCTATATACGAGTGATTTAGACGCCGATTTCTGGAAATGAGGACTGCTTTATGCCAAGCTCACCTTGCAAGGTCTTGATCTTCTTGGCATACTCTGTCATCTTTGTCTTGTCATTTTGCACCTTGGCGATCTTGTAGCCCTTCCATGCTTTCTTCAAAGCTCCCCACGTTTGGCCGGTTGTAAACTTGCCCCGAACACTCATGCTGAGAGCAATAACGAATGTCAGTATATAAGATTATTTGTTGTTGAGATAAAAAAGAAAAAGAGAGAAAAGGGCGTTACCCAGTTACGTATGCCCTTTCTCCGTGCTGTGCCAGGTCTAATCCTATCTCTTCTTCCTTTGGAGTGACTCTTATGCCACCTGGCCATATCGCGTCCATCACCTTGATGATGACTGCAGTGATGCCCATGGCCCATGCGAGTGCCGCAAATGCACCGACTGCATTTTGCTGGAACGCCGCCGTTGTGCCATCAGCATTTACGCCAAACCATCCGCCTCCAAAGGCTGCGCCATCATGACCCCATGGGGTAAACCTCTTCTCGGCAAAAGTGCCTGTCAGCAACGCGCCTGCAAGGCCGCCGACTCCATGTACGCCCCATGTGTCAAGTGCATCGTCCCATTTGCGCCTGTTCTTGTATGCGACTGCTGCATAGCACACCACTGACGCAAGTATGCCTATGATTATTGACGACATTGGAGAGACAAACCCGGAGGCTGGCGTGATTGCCACAAGCCCAGCCACTGCACCGGATGCCGCTCCGACTGTTGATGGCCTTCCTGTGTGGCCCCACGATATCAAAGCCCATGTCACTGCTGCCATGCCTGTCGCAATTTGTGTTGCAATGAATGCGCTTGTTGCGTTGGAAGCAGCTGCTGCAGCTGAACCTGCGTTGAAGCCAAACCAGCCAGTCCACAGCAACGCTGCACCTAGCACGACAAGGGATATGTTGTGTGGCTCCATTGGAACCTTGCCATATCCTAGCCTGCGTCCTAGCATCAAAGCAATAACAAGGCCCGACCAACCAGACGTGATGTGTATGACTGTTCCGCCTGCAAAGTCTAGAGCACCATAGCATCCACCCCATCCAAATCCACAGTATCCTGGTGTCATGCCATAGTTGTCTTTGGCTGTGATCTGCCATGTCCAGTGCGCTGCAAAGTCATAGACGAATGTTGCCCAGATGACTATGAATATCAGAAATGCGCTGAACTTCATCCTCTCTGCTAATGCTGCTACAATTAGTGCGGGTGTGATGATGGCGAACATCATCTGGAATATCATGTAGGTTCCATGAGGTATTGTATAGCCTGTAATGCCGCCATAGGCGTTAGATGGGACATCATGCAGTACATTGTTTAGACCTGCCCAGTCCAGTGTTCCAATGAATCCATATCCTCCTGCGTCAGGTCCAAATGCAAGGCTGTAGCCCCAGAGGACGTATTGTATTGCAATTACTCCAGTGGTTATGAAGACCATATGCAGAGTGTTGACAGCATTCTTTTGTCTTGCAAGTCCCCCGTAAAAGATTGCCAAGCCTGCAGGAGTCATCATGAGCACCAGAGCTGATGACGTCAACATCCATGCGTTGTCACCTGCGTTTATCTCACAGGGTATCAGTTGGTCTGTGGGTTGTCCATCATCGCCAGTTTGAAATTTGTAGCTTCCATCGTCATTTGTTTGGAAGCAGTGGTACTTGACTGCCGGATCGTCTACGGTATAGGCAGATGCCGGGCTAGAGAAATTACCGGCCACGAACAGCACGCCTACTACAGCAGCCAATCCTAGCAAAGTGATCTTGTTGCTAAGAAGTGTTTTCACTTTACCGTCTGTCATGAAGTTGAAGGCGAGGAGGTTTGAATAAAAGCATTTAGCTTGATTTTCGCCGATATGCCAGTATTTTGACATATTGCAGAACTGAAAATAATATCAGAATCGATGCTATGGACGTCATATAACGTAAAAAACAAATTTTATGACAACGAACTTTATTAATAAGCTTTAAACCCCAGCCCGCCTTATTGACATAAATATATGCCAGCCAGCTAGGAAGTACACGTGGCCGCCAATAGCAATCTCGATTCTTTGATTCAGGACTGGAAAAACAGTGTTGTAAACGATATCACCTCTTCTGACGACACAGACAGGCTGGCCGAATACTCGCTACACCTTGCAAGGATCATTGCATATCCTGATCTTGACATACAAGACACCGTAGCAAAGATAGATTCAATGGGCCAAGAGGTCGTACAGACTGTCAAAAAGGCAGGAGGCACGCGACCCACCCAGATAATAGAAAAGATAAATGACTACATGTTCAATGTCCAAAAGTTCAAGCCAAATGTCGACGACTATTACAACCCTATCAACAGCTACCTCAACGTGGTTATCGAGCGCAAGGCGGCGATCCCAATTACCCTTTCCATACTTTACATGCGAATAGCCCGCGACGCAAACTTCAAGATGCACCCAGTGAACTTTCCGGGCCACTTTCTAGTCAAGCATGTGCTGGAGGATAACAGCGGCGAGATAATAGTTGATCCATTTAACGGTGGCAGGATAATGGACGATTACGCGCTAAAGGCGCTGCTTGACCAGACATATTCACGGCAGAACATCCCTCTGACCCATGCTTTGGTGGAAAAGGCAACAGCCGCACAGGTGATGACGAGGATGCTCAACAACCTGAAGGGGAGCTATTACGAGGCGCAAGACTTTGATAAATACAGCATTGCAAACGAGATGGTGCTTGCTATCGACCAGTACAACCCCGACGCGATAAGGGACAGGGGAATAATCCTCCTGAAGAAAGGAGATTCTGCACAGGCTCTTAAAGTCCTGAATTCATATCTAGAGATCAATCCCGAAGCTGAAGATGCAGATGACATCCTTGACATAATACGCCAGATCAGGTCAGGCAAAAGTAACAGTGCATAGGCTTGGTATGCAAAAAGGAAAAGGCAGGCATGTGCTTTAAAATATTGTATTGTGAAGAGAGTATATGACAGGCCCCGCCGAAGACTCGCTTGAAAAAATCGCCGCTGAAGTAAGGGGCTGCCCGCTTTGCAAACTAGCGAGGACGAGAAAGAACGCGGTGCCAGGCGAGGGTCAGCTCGCAGCCAAGATAATGTTCATAGGCGAAGCTCCCGGCAGGAGTGAGGATGAAAAAGGCAGGCCGTTTGTTGGGGCTGCCGGCAGGATTCTTGATGACATGTTGAAAAAAGCAGGAATAGAAAGATCGCAGGTGTTCATCACAAATGTGGTAAAGTGCAGGCCGCCAAACAACAGGGTTCCAGAAGAAGATGAAGCAGTGGCATGCCGGCCGTACCTTGACAGGCAGATTGCGATTATCAGGCCAAAAGTAATATGCATACTAGGCAAGACCGCCTATTCCTCACTGCTTGGGGGAAATTCTATAACTGCAAACCGAGGCAAGATCGTGGAAAAGGCTGGGCAAAAATACTTTCTGACCATTCATCCCGCCGCGGCCATATACAATCGAAGTCTCCTTTCTGTACTTGAAGCCGACTTGAAAAAACTTGCAAAGGAAATCAAGGATAAAAAAGAAAAGAGCTCACTGGAGAACTATTTGTGAGCTGTCCCGATGTCCCGTTTTACACGCGACATACAAGTATTGTAGCAAGGGACCTTGTCGGGAAAAAACTGGTGCGTACGATCAAAAAAGATGGCAGCAACTACAGACTTGCTGGAATAATAGTTGAAACAGAAGCATACGGCCACAATGACGATGCGGCAAGCCATGCTTACATGGGAATCACTCGCAGAAACTCAGTCATGTTTAGCGAGGTCGGAAGGGCGTATGTCTATTTCACTTATGGCAACCATTACTGCGTAAACGTCTCAGCAAGGTCAAAAAAGATCGAGGCAGGGGCAGTTCTCATACGTGGGATCGAGCCTGTCGAAGGCATTGAAATAATGAGGCAATTCAGGCCTGTTGATAATATCTTTTCTCTCTCCTCAGGCCCGGGCAAGCTGACGCAGGCGCTCAACATCAATTCCATACTCAATGGAGCTGACATGACCGACCTGCAATCAGAGCTCCATATCGAATCTGTAAGAAAGCCGGAGAATATCGTATCTACCCCGAGGATAGGAATCACAAAAGCAGCCGAGAAGAGCTGGCGATTTATCGACACTTCAAGCCCCTTTGTATCTCGCAAGCTTCAGCTCAAGATACAATGACCTGACGGTAAGCTAGAGCTTCATAATTGGTTTTTATCGCAACATGGAAGTTGCAGATGATGCAATCAGAAAAAGTATCGACCTACCACGTTACGATGGACGATGACAAGCTGGGGGTAAAGCCGGAATTCCTCGTCAGCATGTACGCAACCATCGACTCAAAGGCAAGGCAGATCGCGCCAGAGAATGCAAAGAACGAGCTTGCAATATCTCAAGACGGCAGAATCAAGACAAAATTCTATATCGTAGTGTCAAGTAGGATGGCACCTCACCTGATAAACGCCATACAGCAGCAGATAAATGCACAGCAGGGACAGGGCCTCAGGTCATACCTGTCAAAGTTGCAGGAGCAGGTAATGTCCCAGATGTTTGGGCCGCAAGAACAGGGATCGATTAACATCCAGTTCGACACTAAGTCATTTTTCCCAAGAGCCTAGCAAGCTCTCACGGTTCTTTTCTTTGATTATCGTGTTGTTCTACTAGCTTTGCGATCTGTTTGTTCAGCTCTAGGATGGCATCCAAAGTCTTTTGGTGTCGTTCCTCAATTGTTTCAATTTTTTTGAGAATGTTGTCATGGCGCTCGTTTATCTTCTTTATTTTATCAAGCGTTAGGTCTTGTTTTTCAGAGATGCGTTTTTGTCGGTTGTATATCCACCAACTTATGATGCCTCCGATGATTGCCCCTATTATGATGCTAAAGTACGTGCTTGAAGAGTTGGTCATATCCTGACAGTCTTTTGCAAATTCTGGCACGCAGCCCCATATTGAATAGAGAATAGGAAGCAACATTACTGATGATAGCAAGTGCTTAATTAAGCTCTTAGTCGCGCAAAAAGTTAACGCTTCTGTGCGGCCTCGATGGAGATCTCGTACTCTTTCTCAATGGCCTTCATCAACTTTTTCCCGGTTATCCTGCCTTTTGACTTGAGCATTGCGGCTATAGAGGCGCCGCCTGCGCCGACGCCCTCTTTGACAAATCCTTTTGCAAAGGCCTGCAGGCCCGGCTTGCTCGATCCGCCCAGATAGAGATCACAGGAGAGAACTGGAACCTGTCCTGACGCCATGCCAACAAGCCCCTTTAGGTCAGAAGATGGGTCTTTGGCAACGTATGACGTTGTACCTATGCACAGCCCCTTCAGCGGCTTGCCAAGGCGCTTCAGTATAGTAACGATTGCAGACATTTGCGTGCCGCCTGCAAGCATCACCCTGCTTCCCCGATCGAGCGCGCCGTGGGCGACGCCTGCTACAGAAGGCATCATAGGGTCTCCAAATGTCGCGATAGCTTCAAACGGAGAGCTGATGCTTCCAAAAGTGACACCCGCTCTTTCCATGGCAGACGCCACAACCTTGTTTTTCAAGTCATGGGGATTTTCAGGCATGCTGCTGCTCACTTTGAATCTCGCGTCTATTCCTAGCGCGCCAAGTACCGCAAGTGTCGTTGTCGTGCCTCCTGGTATGCTCTCACCCACCACGACCAAGTCTGACAGCTGTGCCAGCTGCTTGCCAAGTAACATCCCATGGTCAAATGCCTGCCTGACGCTCTGCATGTCCATCGCATTTTCCTTTGTTATGTTTCTTCCCGGCTCTAGCCCAAACGACACGTACGGGATTGAAGGCTTGACCTTTGCACCCGCATCCACAATCAAGAACGGAATTTCTGCAAGCTGTAGCGCCGCGCGGGTAATGAGCGCAGGGGTAGGCTTGCCATCCGGCGTTGCCGGGACGGCGTTTATGCACTTGCAGTGACCGTAGTACAGGAATTCAGAATCTGCCGGCGAAGTGTATTTTACAAGCTCTGCGTTTGCTCCTGCCACTGTGAGCCCGGGAATTTCACTTGCCGCAGTATAGGAAATCGCGCATACAAAAACAGGATTTTTCACTGGCTTGATGACGGATTTGTCAGAAGCAGCTATGTCGCGCATCTAGTCACCAGCGACCATGAATTCAAGGAATTCCTGCTTTGACCTTGGCTGGAGCACATAGTTTGTCTTCTTTTCATTACCAATGGTAGAAGTTGGAGCAGACCCGTAGTTGTGTCCCGGATAAACTACCAGCTTTTCATCAAGCATCGCAAGCCTGTCAAAGAGGCTGTGGTACATCTCTTCAGGGTCGCTCCCAGGCAGATCGGTCCTGCCACAGTTTCCAACAAAGAGCGTATCGCCTGTAAAAATTAGCTGGTTCTCAAGGATCAGGCACATGCTGTCCTTTGAGTGCCCCGGCGTATGCATTACTTTTAGTTTTATGCTGCCTATCTCTATCGTGTCGCCGTCTTTGGCTGCGATGTCTTTTTGGAGCTTCGAGTTTTCGTGCTGGATTATCTTGGCTCCAGCCACTTCCGCGACCTGCTCGTTGCCAAGCACATGGTCAAAGTGGGTGTGCGTATTGATGACGTACTTTGCCTTCCAGCCATTCTTTTTGAGTGCATGGAACACGTCGTCAAGGTCCCACGACGGGTCGATTACCGCGGCTTCACCACTGTCATCATCTGCAATAATGTAGGTAAAGTTGGCCATTTGGCCTACAGGTATCTGGAGAATTGCCGGCTTCATACGATGTCACGCTCTGCCTCAGGCGGTATTCCTATCCATTCCACATGAACAGGTCCGGTGTATTTCTTTCCCTTTGCAAGCCCTATTTTGAGCCGGTGAAAAGTGATGGTGGCGTCTGCCATGACGCACTTTTCATGTATCTTGGCAGTATTTGGGTCAAAGCCGGAAGGGACATCAACAGCAAGGACATAGGCTTTTGAATTATTTATCGCGTCTATCGCGGACGAATAGGGCTCGAGGATGTTGCCCTTGATGCCCGTGCCAAATATGCTGTCAAGTATGATGTCGGCTCTGGCTATCCGCTTTTTCACCTCGTCATCCAACTCCTTGCCAAATATGATCTCAATCGAGTCCATCTTTTCGACTATGCCCCAGTTTAGCCTTGCTTCCTCGCTTCTGAGGTCAGAAGGGCTTCCAAGCAAAATTATTGTGATCTTGGTTCCATAGCCTGCTAGGTGGCGTGACGCGACAAATCCGTCGCCCCCGTTGTTGCCCGTGCCGCACACTGCAACTATCTTTTTGTTCTTAAGACGCCCCTTGAACTTGCTGGCGACAAAGTCTGAAATGCCATGGCCGGCGTTTTCCATCATCAGAAAGCGGCGCATCCCAAGTGCGGAATGACCGTTTTCTTCAATTCGGTACATCTGGTCTGAAGTGATGGCCTTCAATACTTGACGGTCTGGCTAGCCAACATAAAAACTATTTACGGGAAAAAGTTAGGCGGTCTAGGAAGGTCATGGCCGATCTGGTCGTAGGTTCACATGAAGCGAATATCTTTCTACCAGTGGTTCTGTACTTTAATTTAATCAAGCAGGATGACATGGCGTTACAGTAGAGTCTTTTACTGCCTGTGTTTTTCAAGGTAGTCCTTGAGCTCGCTGCTGATGTCAGCCACCTCGCCTAGCGTCAAGCCAGCTTGCTCGTCTTTTCGCACCCAGACAATGTATCCGTCAAGGTCTACTTCTATTGCCCCAGACCTTTCCAAGTACTTTAGGATGACGTTTATCTGGAGCGGAGTGAGCGATGGCAGTATCCTGCCAAGGTCTTTTAACTTCGGATAGCCATCAAAATTTCTGACTGCCTCTAAAAAGCTGTTGATATCGTCCTCTGAGACCTCATTTGCAGGCTTCTCCTTTCTGCGCGGTTTTCTGGCTTTGATACGGAAAGCTATGATGCTTTCCTTCTAAAACTTTTTCCTGCAGGCTAGGCCGGAAATGCAAGCGTGGTCTTTTCAAGGCCCAATATAGGGACATACAGCGATTGCGCGTCCGTTCCTATGCTATCAATGAACGTAAACTCGCCGGACAGCCTTTTTAGCTGGATGAACTTTCTGGCCGGCTTTTCATTCTGTACTACATAATGCACAGTAATGCCGCCGACAGTCCCAGTCTGTATAAAGAGGATGTGCTTGCCATTGTAATTGAGATAATAGAGCATTGGGATGACCCCGAGCATCGACTGTGCGGAATAGATTATCACCTTGAGCATGTCTTCCAGATTTTGGTATTTCAGGTATATGGTATCGCTCTGCGACATGCCAATCGTAACGTCATGACGGCATATTTCCTTTTTGGATGAACTCTCTTATTCTCTTGAGCGCGGCATCAACATATTCGGAGTTATTATCATAACCAACAAAATGCCTGCCTGTCTTTGCCGCCGCTATGCAGGTAGATCCCACTCCGCAGAAGGGGTCAAGTACGATATCGCCCTCAAATGTATAGAGCTGGATACATCTGTTTGGGAGCTCGACAGGGAAAGGGGCGGGATGTCCAACTCTGGTCGCCGATTCTGCGGGAAATTCCCAGACGCTTTTTGTGTATGACAGGAATTCCTGCTTGCTTATAGTGTTCTGCTTGCCATTGGCAGCGCGTGAAAACGAGCCTTTTGAGAATACAAGTATGTATTCATGGGTATCACGCAGAGAAGGGTTTGTGGCCGACTGCCAGCTTCCCCATGCAGTTGACGCGCCGGCGCTCGAGCCTTTGTTCCAGATGACTTCGCCCCGCATGAGAAATCCGATGTCAAGCATGTCAGAGATGATGTTGCTATGCAGTGGGATGTACGGCTTTCTCCCAAGGTTGGCAACATTGACGCATACCCGCCCGCCTGTTACAAGCACCCTGAAAACTTCGGTAAACACGGCCTTGAGAAACTGCCTGTATTCTCCAAGTGTCAAGTCCTGATCATAGGTTTTGCCAACGTTGTATGGCGGCGAGGTGACTGCAAGATGAATGCTTGAATCTGGCAGCTCGTTCATCTTTTCGCTGCTTTTGCAAAAAATCCTGTCTAGGTTTTCGGCCGGCACAATATTTTCTATACTACCCTGGCTGCCGCTACTTTCACCCCTATCGTACAGCTTACGCCCATAGAACTTTGACGAGTCGTGGCCTTCACGCTTTGATACTCCAAAGTCGCTGGTCTTGGTGGTTTTTCTCGCGCCGGCCACTGTTTTCGCAAACAGGGTCGAGGATAATAATTTTTAGCCGGCCATTGCCACTTTGACTTTCCGAATCAAAGATCCGATGTCAATCGGCTTTCGGATAAAATCGCTTATCTTGGCAGCGGACATTGAAAATTCAAGATCGCCTAGTTCAAAGGCAGACATGAGCACTACCTTTGCGTCCGGCTTGATTGCCTTGATGTTTGCTGCCAACTCAAAGCCGTTCATACGGGGCATTCTGACATCGGTGATGACCAGCCGATAGTCCTTCGCGTTAAGCTTGAAGTGTTCGAGGGCCAGAGCGGGGTCTGTGAAGCCAAAAACATTGTAGCCTTGTTTGCGAAGGGCCTGCCTGAAAATTATGACGATATCCATCTCGTCGTCGACCACAAGTATTGATTGTGGAAGAGCTGACATTCAAACACCTTGTTTTGACACGAACCACTGATTGTATGGATGGCACGGTGTCAAAACCATAGTTGAATCAAGCTACGATCTTATATCATATGCGAAGAATTATTCTATAGAATAACCCGTTAGCAAAAACATTTGTCAAGTATTGACTTGTATACATCTGCCATGACCTGATGATGCGTTACGGCAACCGCGTTTCCAGTCTTTTTCCCAAGTTCAATCTGCTGCAATTCATTTCCCAGCTTTTCCAAAAAGTACTGGTGGTTTCTGTTCTGCACCTT
This sequence comes from Nitrososphaeraceae archaeon, assembly GCA_021325075.1. Lineage (GTDB taxonomy): Archaea > Thermoproteota > Nitrososphaeria > Nitrososphaerales > Nitrososphaeraceae > Nitrososphaera. The sequence goes on from JAJPHX010000043.1 coordinate 12,664, forward strand.
TTCAAGGACCTCGTCGATGAACCTGCGGTTTGCGTCAACCTTTTGTTTTACAAGCTCGTCCAAAAGATTACGTAATTCATCAGACTCCATTGCTGCTTGTCATACATTCGGGTAGCAATTACTTAAGCATATAAGAAAGAATGTTATGGAAAAAGGAAATATATCGTTCCCGGCAGCACAAGTCCTTGTGACGGAAAACTCTGTCAGGCATATAGACACGCTAAGAGAAATGGAAGCCTACAAGCGCCACTATCAGATACGCTGCAGCCATCACGAGCTAGAGTTTTCTGCAAAAGACAGGCGCATAACGTGCGCAGTCTGTGGCAAGAACTGGATCTTTGTACAGGAACGCGGATATTCTGATCCAAGACAGGTCTATGCAGCAGAAAAAGACACATGAACAGAGGCGTTTTTATTTCAGGATTCTGGTGGTATGCCCGTGAAAACTTTTCAGCTGCCTATTGAAGAGCTTGCCCGAGCTGACAGTCAGGAAAGGATGAACATCTTCCGGCGCTATTTTGCGTCAAGCCGCTACAACAGGCTTTTGATCCAGCAGGTGCTCGTCAGGTCGGCTTCTGACAGGTCGCTTGAGTCCCGGGTCAAAAAGCTGGAAGAGGATCACAACAAGGACTTTTCCGATGCTGTCAAGGCAATCAAGAAATCCGGATATTTTGATGAATTCATTATTGCAGTTAAGGAGGAGGACGAAGCGCTTCAGAAGATAATTGAAGCGTATGACAAGAGGATGAACAGGGAAGCCTAGCCTACTACTTTTACAACTTTTCTGCAACAGATTCCTTCAACTCTCATGTATGCGGCATCTAAAAGGTATAATACAGAGCGCAGTTATCTGAAATTTGCTTGGCACCTAGAAAGTTCCAGTGCAGTTGCGGCAAGACCATAGAATACATCGACCGCGTTGTAGGCGGCAACAATGCACAATCAAGCGTACTTGTATGCAGCAAGTGCCAGAAGGAGCACCAAGTGACCTTTTACGGGTTTTTGAGCGAGATCAAGGGAGCAGCTGTCAGGCGCTGATTTTCTTCCGGTTGATTTTGCCCCGATTTGTTTGCAGAGCATCGCTAGCCACCTATTTAACAGTGTAGTTTTTTATAGAGACTATGCAGTCATCTCTTAAATAATTATCAGGCAGGCGTATTACGTGGAAAATAGCAAAAGAGGCTATATTATTGCGGCTTCTGTTGCTGCGGTTGTTGTGGCAGGTGGAATAATCTTGTTCCTGTTCGCGCCAGGGGTGCTCGGAGGGCTATTTCCTGCCTCGAAGGCTCCCGATGTCCAAAACAACACCACCATTGCATCCGGCAAGGAATCTCCAAAGATGGTACTCATTGTTCTAAGGGGAGATGAGGATTCCAGTAATGCTATGACACAGTACGATGCAGACAACTCCCAGCCGATACAGCTTGTAAGCAATGAACACATCAGGTTTGACTCTCCGGACTACAGGACTGCCGAGAGCATGAAAGTAATTGCAAGGGATATGAACAGCGGGGCCATCCAGCTTCTCCGCAAGTCATATGACGTGAACAACGAGTTCTTTGTAAACCTTGGTAAGGGCAGCTACCAGCTCCAAGTTCAGGCTACATGGTTCGAATCAGGTAGCCACATCTACAAGTTCAACATAACTATAGCCTGATCCTGTACAATTACTTTGGTGGTGGCGCCGGTTGCACGTTTCCGCTGTCTAGTGGCATTGGGTATCTGATTATCCCGCCAGTATTTTTCAGACTCAATTGGTTGATTTCATCCAAGCTTTGGAGGTCGTTCATTTTAATCATGTTATTGAGCGTGACTGTATACAGCACGTTTCCGATGTAGAAGGACCTGCTTCCCTGTGTGTTATAGCCATAATAGTAGTCCTGAGTATCGTTGAAGTGTTCTATTTTGCCTTTTACTGTAAAGCCACTTGCCGGGTCAACTCCAAACACGTAAAATCCGCGCCATACCTTTGGCGGAATATACTTGCCGCCATCGTACGGCTGGGGCCCGGTGTAATCCGGCATAGTCGATACCGGGATCGAGAGCACGTTCTTTTCTTTGTTAAACAGCAAGGCCCGGTGATCGTACAGCACTTCTGAATCGGTGCCGCGCCCACCTATCTGATAGACATCAACTATTTTCGGGTTTTTGATGTCTGACACATCAAAGAGCGCGAGCTTTATCCCGAGCATGTCTACTCCGCCGTACTGGTTTTCATTTGTCTCCTTGCCTATGCCAATTATGTGGGTGTCGTCGTACGGGTGCAGGTAGTTTGAGAAGCCAGGCAGCTTCAAGTCACCCAGCACTTTTGGACTGTCACCTGACAAGTCGATGACAAAGAACGGGTCTGTCCTCTGAAATGTTACAAGGTAAAGCCGGTCACCCATAAAGCGCGCCGAGTATATCGACTCATTAGGTGCGACCCCTTCGAGCTTGCCCACTACCTTCATTCCTTCGTCCAATACGTAGACGTTGTTGTCGAGCATAGATCCCCGGTATTGCGAATAAAACTCTGAGGTCGTGGCGACTCTAAACTTGCCTCCGTGCTCGTCCATTGAGAACTGGTTGAGCAGCCTGCCCGGAACTTCGCCGCGAGAGTCGTAGCTGATAAGGCCGGTTTCAGGGTTTATTGCGATCTTGTGTATTACGGTTGTCTGGGTCTCCCTCTGCACCTTCAGGTCATAGTCTGCAAGTGACTGCTGGATTTTTGCAAAGAGCTGGTCCTTTTCTGACTCTGACAGCCGGTTGTACATGTCTTGCAAAAGTACTGACACCTTGTCCCATTTTTCCGACGGACCAAGCGTCGTGTCATTGTCAATGCTGCTTATCTTTTGCTGGACATCGCTTGGCAGCAGAGGCATCACTGCGGTGAAGAATCTGTCCTTGGTGTTGGTCTGGTAGTAGTAATACGGCAGGTTCTTCTGGTACGCGATATAGATGTTGTCCTCTGATACGTAAAGTGTGCTTGCAGGGTTCATCATGAATGCTGTCGAGTTTACCGCATTTTTGGCGCCAAAGGTAATGTCTATAGAAGTCACGGTGTTAAAGCTATAGTATAGCTCAGGGTTGTCAAAGTAATAAATCGGCGGCATGGCGACGGTCCGGTAAGATTCCATCACTTTTGGCATTATCGGGTGGCGGTAGTCGTAGAGGTCGCTTACCGTCACCAAGTAGACATGGCTGCCTATCATTCGGGCATTGTTGTAGCTACCGGTGACTACATAGTTATCAAGGACTTTGGGGTTCTCCCTGTCAGACACATCCATCACAAGTGCATGTGTCTCTGGTTGAGAAATTGGCTGCGGGGCAAAGTCATATTCTGGTATGACATAATCTTGTTTGTATTCCTGATAGAATATGACAAGCGTATCGTTGCTCAGGAACATGTTTTGCAGGTACTGGCCCTGCTGGATGTCAAGTGCCACCTTGACTACAACACTTGCATTTTCTGCAGGGTAGGCGTCAACTATCGTGAGCCTGTCGCCTGACAGGATGTAGGCGTACTTGCCGTCATTTTTGATAAAGTCCGGCTCGTCCACTCCCTGCACCTGAACGTTTGTTGTTGAATAGCTTGAACTCTTTTCCGCGGATGGCTGGCCAACATTACTAGATGGTGACTGAGATGTGGCCCCGTTTTGTTGAGGAGCAAGTGGCACATTTTCCATAGCCGGAATGCCACCTCCATAATAGCCTCCTGTCATGGCACCGCCTCCAGAGAATGTGTTTCCTCCTCCCATCACTTCGCCAAGCTGCGCCCTGTTTGCTTCGATATTCAATAGAAAGCCCGCAAGTTCGTCAGCTGAAGTAAATTTTTTTAACGCCTGAGTTGCAGTCACTGCAAATGTCGTTGGCGGGATACCATTTGTCTGGTTTTTGAATACCTCGGGGCCTTCGACATCCGGTGGACTTGGAAGAGTACTCCCAAGCGAGGTCAACGCGAAAATGAAGCCTACCGCAGCCGCTATGCCAATGCCAGCCATGCCAAACATCGAATATCTTGCCATTCTCTATAGCCACATTAGGCGCCCATCTATCTTAATTCTATAGTTTAGAACAGCCTTTTAGAGGCTGTTCTATGTTTTGGACAACACTCGTTCCACCGTTCCAAACACAATTTGCACTTGCCAATGCCAAATCATCTGATGTAAAATCACAAGAAAAACAAGGAATTATCGCTAAATTTTGCATTTGTAACTGTTAACTTTCCACAAGCCAGACAGCAAAACTCAGAATCTGGTGTCCTGAAACGGCGAACAGCTATTCCAGTTCTGTTCCGAAACCTAGGCTTACTTATGGCGCTCACCTAACAAAGTGCGAAAATGTCAGACCAGAAGACAAACAACAGAAAGACGTTTGCCCTGATTGCGGGCATACTTGCAATCGGCATGGTGGCAGCCAGCATAACGGGCGGCCAGATGCTAAGTGCGCAGGCACAAAACCCAGGAAACGCTTCCTCAAGTAGCGTTGATCTGCAATGCAATCCGGATTCTGAAATCTGCCAGCAGCAGATACAAGACGTTATACAGTCGATAGTCTCCACTTCAGGCACGGCGACAGTAAAAGTCAGCCCTGACAAAGTCTCGATAACAATTGGAGTTGACACACAGGGCAAGACGGCAGAGGGAGCCGCGCAGGAAAACGCAAAGTTGATGGAAAAGGTTCTGGCGGCGCTCAAGGAGCTTGGCATAAAGGATGACCAGATCAGCACAAACTGGTACAGCGTATACCCTATGAGTGAATTCAGATCGCCGCCATGCATCGAGATCTACCCGCAGCCTCCTGAATGCCAGCCAAAGAGCGAAATAACCGGCTACAGGGCATCAAACAGCGTAACTGTAACGCTTGATGCGAGTGCCGACGTGGGCAAAGTGATCGATGCGACAGTCGTAGCAGGGGCTAACAACGTGAATGGCGCCAGCTTCTTTGTCTCTGACGGCAAACAGCAGGAGATCCGCGATAGCCTCATCAAGCAGGCAATAGACAACGCCAGAAGCCGCGCAGACAAAGCAGCAAGCGCAGTAAACATGAACATAAGTGGAGTGAAGTCGATAAGCCTTAACGACGTATACTTTCCGGTGTTCTACAAGGACTTTGCGCAGGAAGCAAGCGGAGCTCCAACAACTCCAATACTGCCGGGCCAGCAACAGGTCTCGATGACTGTGCAAGTTACCTTTACGATGAGCTAAGCGTTCAAAACCTCTTTTTTTATTTTATAGACTTGTAAAGCAAGAGCCTCTTTTTTCAGGGTCGCAAGCTCTTCATCCTTGGCCCTCAACTCTCTATTGAGCCGGATTATTTCCTCTACCCGCTCTGCTCTTTGCCACTTGCCCGTTTTCTGATAGAGTCATTGCCATGCCTGTTTGTACATGGAAATAAGACGTCAGCAGCTGCCAAATTTGCCAATTGCTCTAATTTTGTTGATCTAGAGGCTTGCTCCGCAATTCTTTTTACAAGGCTATTGCTGGTTATTACTGTGGGCGCATTAACCTGGATAATTATCGCTATAATCATACTAGCCATTATCGGACTTGGGTGGCAGACCTTCTTCTCAGGTATCTGGCAGGGAGCTCAGAAAGTAGGCCAGAACCCGGTGGTGCAGAATCTCACCAACGAAGCCAAGGACAGCGCCAAAGGGATCATCAGCAACGCTACGAAATAGCCGATATATACCTGCGGGCAGTTCATGATTTCTATTGATAGAAGTTTATTTTGACGGGCTTTGCCAGCCAGTCAACCCCGGCGGCATCGCATGTTATGCTTTTGTCGTGAAAAAGGATGGTAAGACCATCCAAAGCGACTATGGAGTAGCGGCCGAGCCCTTCTCAAAGGATGCAACCAACAATGTCGCTGAGTACACGGCGCTTGTAAAAGCGCTAGAATGGTTGCTTGCCAACAGCACAATCTCAGGCAAGGTCGAGATAAAGAGCGACTCGCAGCTTGTTGTCAAGCAGCTGAGTGGAGAATACAAGGTAAAGGCAAAACGGATAATCCCACTTTACAAGAAGGTTTTGCTGCTCAGAAGCAAGTTCAAGGACATCGAGATAAAGTGGGTGCCAAGGGAAGAAAACAAAGAAGCCGACAGGCTGACAAACAAGGCGTACGCCAAAGCCGTACAGGACAATCCCGATTATCTGGACAGAATATTTAGTGACTAACCGCCACTTACAAACTGCTATATCGAGTCATCCATCGTGATAAACCGGCTTTTGTTCTCCGCTATCAGCGGGATGACCTTGCCCATCACTACAGAGTCAAAGTTTTTCTCTTCGATGTCCAGCGTGACTAGCAGATAATAATCTTCATTTATCGGTATGGTGACCCGGTGGAGCTTTTCATACCTTCCATAGGCGTACACCATCTTGCCTATCTTGGGTTCAAACTTGCCTCTTGTTTTTTGCCGGGCAATTGCGCTTGACGCGTATTCTTCATTTTCTTCTTCTGTAAGCAGGAGCTTTGTGCCCTCCCTTGCCTTCTGCGTCAGTATTACACCGTTCTTGTTGACCATGCCCGCCCAGCGTATAGACTTGTCTTTCTGCAAGGCGCTTTTGCAAAATGAGTTAAAGAATTCATAGTCTATTCCCAATATGACTCACTGCTCACGCTTGGTATAGTTGCATTAATTAATAAAATGAGTGGTCGCCATCTATGCTACATATATTAGCAACCACGACCGATAATAGGTTAAGCATGTCTGAATATGAATCGGGCACTTTCCGGTGTATGGATTGCGCAAAGGAGTTCCTGACCAAAGAAGAAGCAGACAGGCACCACCGTGAACACCATTCGGGTGTCATCGTAGGCGAGTAAACCAATAGTTGATTAAAAACTGACTGACTGGTCAGTTATCCTTATTAAACACTAATTGTAACCGGATATCATGGCTTTTGCCAGTATCACAGGCTGTTGTAACGGTGTTTCAAAATGTGCCCCAAAGTAACTGGCCAGTACAAGACCGAGGTCAAGGAAAAAATAATTCAGGCAGCGATAGAGAGCTTTGCGCAGACTGGCTTTGACAGGACAAAGATGGAGGATATTGCCAAGAGGCTCGGCTTGAGCAAGGGTACTATTTATCTGTACTTTGCAAGCAAGGAAGAGCTTTTTCTGGCCATTTTGGAGCACTACCTGAAAGTCATGAAGGAGCAGCAGCTTGCGGCGATGTCTGCAAGGAAGGAGGATATGGTTTTAGACGCCGAGCATTTTTACGAAAACTTTCGCAAACTTGAGCGGGGAAACGACAAAGTCATGCTTGAAATGGTAGTCGAGTCAACCCGCAACCAAAAGCTGAGGAAGGGTATGTATGAGCACAGGCTAAAGGTGTACGATGCCGTAGTAGAACATCTTAACAAGCAGATTGAAAGGGGGTTTATCAAAAAAGACATTGACGTGAACGGCCTAGCCTCAGCATTTGTTGCACTCTATGACGGCCTTGCAGCTAGCAGGATGCTTGGAATAAGCGAAGTGCAGAGCAAAAAGGCTTGGGTGACGATGGTAAGAGCAGTAATGGCAGGGATCGGCGGCTAGTCGCTTGTCGTGACTTTGACCATCTTTGCCTGCTCTGAATCTATTGGTGTGTCAGCCGAGTCAGTCTTAAGCGCAGCTATCTTGTCCACAACATCCATCCCGGATGTCACCTTGCCAAACACCGTGTACTGACCATCAAGAAAGTTGGCGTCTTTTAGCACTATAAAGAACTGCGAACCGGCGCTGTTTGGGTCCTGCGACCTTGCCATCGACAATGCACCTCTGCTGTGTTTGTTCTTGTTAAATTCTGCCTTGACCGTCCATCCTGGACCGCCTGTTCCCCACATGCTCTTGTTGGCTATGCTTTTTGTGTTAGGATCTCCGCCCTGTATAACAAAGCCGGGAACAATCCGGTGAAATACCAGCCCGTCATAAAACCCGCTGTTGGCCAGTTTTTTGAAATTTTCAACAGTCTTTGGGGCAGCGTCCGGGAAAAATTCCAGCACAATGTCTCCAAATTTTGTCTGTATCTTGCCAGTTGTCATGCAGACTGCAACTATAAGGGGATATTTGAATCAACGTCAAGCTTTGAGAATAGATATGGATTTTATCGAATTGTACAGCGTCAGGTATTGCAGGCCAAGTCCGGTAGTCTTGTAAGCGGGCCTGTAATCAGAGCCACTCTGCTCTGTAAGTAGCTTTTTTGCAACCAGCAGATCGATATACTTTTTGAATTGCGCGCTCGTAAGGTTCGCCTTTGTCAGCAGCCTTGTTTTTCCTATGCCACCGTTTGCAGCTTCTAGGATGGTCGCAATGATGTCAGGGCTGCTGCGCTTGCCCATGGAATTATCTAGTACAATGTATGATAAAAAGTCGATCCTTGCATTCTCAAAGTTCTTGTACGGTTTCTTTACCGCTCTTGATTCTCTTGAAACGCCTTAGCAGCATTGCATTTCTTCCTACCAAGAGCCCGGCAGCGACCATCAAAAGGCCGTCAGTGATAGCTGCTGCCATTATAGTTTCAGGAGCTGCCTTTTCAACGGTTTGTACTATAGGATTAACAAAGAATTCCTGAGAACCAGTAAGAGCATAGCTTACCAAAATACGTGCAAGCAGAGCTGCAATGTAAAAGATGTAGATGGCCGTTCCTCCTTTCGCATGTATCGAGCCGTCAAGAGCGCGCCAGAATACAAGATTACTAGAATACCTGTATGAATAGTATGCCAGCGCGCCGAAGATAGCAGCATATGCCGCACCATAAACCACGGGGACTCCGATGACAAAAGAGTTCAGTACCGCATATGCAGAGAATCCCGCAAGATAAGCGACGATCCCAACAGTCCTTGCTGCGCTGACCTTTGTTCCTTTAGCCATCCTTCGCATCCTAAAAGCGATCACGGCTGAAATGATTGCTAGCGTAATAATTAGAGAGTATGAACTGGGATTCGTGAGTATATTTTACAGTTAGAATATTTTTATGTTAGGTGCCATTGTTAACGGTTTGACTGCTACAAATTCTTTCAGAAATAAGAGGATCCCCTTCATGATTTTCTGCCATATCTTTCACTAGTAGCTGTTATCAGGTAGTTTATTCTAGTACCTAACACCGTTATTTTTTAATTATAAAGCCTTTGAAGGTATATAGAAATGCCGTCCCATAATCTACTTGTCAAAGATTATAAAAAATTGCAATTACAGTTTGTCATATGCGAATCATGCTACTGGTGCGCGACTTGCATAAGCTATGAACTGACCAGATGTCCGGAATGCAGCTCGAAGCTGAATGCAATGCCACTTCACCTGCAGGAGAAGCAGCTGCTAGTTGAGAGGTGTATGGCATGAACATCGTCGAAGAAGACACGCTCGTAGAGGCTAGGACCTGCGGCGACAAAAACAAGCGTGTGGCATACAAGTTCATGGATGCCTTCCACAGCTTGTGCCTTGACAAGAAGGACATCTTGCTGGCAGAAATAGGGGCATGCGAGACGCTGCTCCGGTGCTGTCGCGAGGATGGCGATAGGAAGGCTGTTGAGAAGGAAATTGCGGAGCTGAAAATGGCGCTCGATCTGATGCCCTGATCGCTACAGAAAATATTCCTTATTTTCCATTATGTAAGGAAAGACCTTTTTATTGATTATAGAGTCGGCCTCAGCATCTATGTCAAACGACAATAACAGTAAGAACCTGCTCTTGCCAGATGACTTGATCGGTATGGTGGCCCTCACTAGTCTGCTGTAGCGGCTTATCGAGAATTGCAGTTCCCCTATCTTTGACTCAAAAGTCTCCCTTGTGGCGGCCCGAATTGCCGCCTGAACTGCATAGCGCGACGTTTCTTCAACTGTCATTAGCGGGATGAGATCTTTTCTGTAAGCCGTAGCTATCAGGTGCCCAAGGTGGTTTGACACACCGGCAAACCGGATAAAGTGATCCTTGCCTAACACTCCTTTGCAAAAGCTTTCAAGAAAATCGTCCTTGTCGCTTACCACGTTTCCTGCTCTGGATCTATGAACCTGCATATGTATAAAAACTACCTTGCAAAGATTCCGTGGAGCTGCAGCAATGGCGTTTGGCATTGAAAAAATTACAATGTTTTACCAGTTTTATAGTACAATTATCATAGCTATAGCTCCGCAAAGGTCTTTTAAGAGACTCGACAATCATAGTATATGCACGAATACCTCTCGCCTCTAAAGCACAGGTATAGTCAGTGCAAATGGTGCAGCAAGCGATCTGCTCACCTTTGCATCAAATGCGGCTATTGCTATTCGTGCCACCCAAAGGTAGAGGAGGTCGAAAGGAAGAAGGTTCCTGCGAACATCAATATGAACCGACTGACAGACATTGAGAACCTCCCCCTCTCTGGCTAGTGCTGCGGCCATTATATGCTAAAGCCCAGAGCTTGGCGATGTTTGAAATATTTTGTCGGTTGCGCGGGGTGGAGGTACGGCAGTCTGGTGACAGGCTTTTACCCTGCTACGCTTGATCCAAAGGACTATCTTGCGTATTACTCGCGAGTTTTTGATCTCGCGCAGGTCAGCATGTCAAGCTCCTACAAACACGCGCTGGGCAGGTGGGCTGAAGAGACGCCAGACAGCTTTCGTTTCATAGTAAAAGTGCCAAGGCAGGCTACTGACATCAACCTGATCGGGAAATTCCTTGAAGATCTTGCAGCGATTGAAGAAAAGGTCCTTGCGATAATAGTGCAGGTGCCAGCGGCGATGACTTTGATGGAAGGCAGGAAGTGGCTCGACAAGATCCTTGCAAAATGCGTATACCACGGATACTCTGCTGCGGTAGAGTTTGGCCACGGGTCATGGTTTCAGGACATGACGTACAACATTTTGAGGGAACACGGTGCGGCCCTTGTGTGGTCTGACAGGCACCTCAATCCAATAGTCACTTCAGATTTTTTGTACCTGCGCCTTGCTAACAACAACGAAAAGGCATGGATTGAAAAAGTAAAGGAGCAGGATCAGCTTGAATTTGCAGTAATAGTCGTCGATAATCCAGCCAAGGCAAACGAAACTTTGGAATTGCTTGGATTGCGTAGAAGAAAGTACGCGGGGCCGCTGCCCGCCCCGTCGCTTCCATACATGGAGCCTTGGAAAGGCAGGGTAGTGATGTGCGTCGACCTGAACGCGTTCTATCCCTCATGCGAGGAGCTTCGCGAGCCGGCGCTCAGGGGCAAGCCGCATGCAGTGATAATGACTGATCAGAAGGACAAAGTAACGAAAGGAGTTGTTTCTTCGTGCTCGTACGAAGCCAGAAAATTTGGAGTAAGGTCTGCCATGCCGCTGGCAAGGGTGCTCGCGCTCTGCCCAGACATTGTGCTCCGGCCAGTCGACATGCCGTACTACAAGCAGATATCGGAAAAGGTGATGGACGTATTGGCACTCTATGCCAGCGTGCTGGAGCAGGCCAGCATCGACGAAGCATTTCTTGACTGCACTGGCAGGGCAGAGAATGATCCATACGAACATGCAACCAGAATCAAGAAGGCAATAAGGGAGGAATGTGGCCTGCTGTCTTCAATTGGCGTGGCGCCTTCCAAGTCTGCCGCCAAGATAGCGTCGGATTTCAAGAAGCCTGATGGGCTTACTATAGTGCACCCGGATTACGTGCAAAAATTCCTTGCGCCTCTGGAGGTCAGGAGGATATCCGGCGTAGGCCCAAAGACCCAGCTGGCGCTTGGCAAGATCGGGATCGAAACGATCGGCCAGCTGGCAGCCTTTGACGTGCAAAAGCTGACTGAGAGGTTTGGCAGAAATGGGCTCTGGATGTGGAAGATCGCAAACGGCTCTGAAGACGAGGCGGTCCAGCCAAGGGAGGACAGTGTTTCACTCAGCACAGAACACACGCTTGAGGAATTCACCAAGGATAGGGACAGGATATTCGTCTATCTTGACGAGCTTGTAGACGAGATCTATGGCAGGTTAGTAAGGCACGGATACATGTTCCGCACGGTGGGAGTCAAGATCGTAAGGGCGGATTTTACGACAGAGACACGTGAAATATCGTTTCAGGAGCTGCAGGCAAGGCGCGAAAGCATCTCCTCAGTCATCGGCCAGCTGCTCAGCAGATTCTCTTTTGGAGACTCAACTCAGGCTGTCAGAAAGGTGGGCCTCAGGGCTACAATCCTCGTATCGATACGCGAAGAAGAAATCCAGATCAGATCGCAAAAGACGCTCCTTGATTACCTGTAATGTATGGTATCCTACATATCTGATCAAGTTGCTCGGAAATAGTAAACATTCTTCCTACCGTGCGTCTACATTGTTAATCCATAGCGTTTATAGCTTGAACAGCGGAAAGGTATTCTATGTTGCCAGCGGGGTCCGAGGTAACTATAGAAAAACTAGATAGAATCTATTTTTGTGCAGAATGCAAAATGGTGTTTCTCTTTAGGACAGACGTGCATGAGCATGAAAAACTGACAGGCCATGCAAAAGCGCGCGAGATGCCTTTTGACGGCTAATCTAATTTGTCCCCTCCTTGCAGTAACAGATTTGCGGTTATACCAAAAAGACATTTGATTTAATAGTGATCGCAGCGTATATCGCATTAAAGAATGCATTGTGATTTGTGCGGCGCTGAAGAAGCAATACCGTTCAAGTGCCGCTACTGCGAAGGCACATTCTGTTCAATACACAGGCTGCCCCTTAATCACAACTGCATCTTTGTGCGCGATTACCAGGAACAGCCGGCAAGAGCCAAAGAGTTTCTCGAACGCATACAAGGCAGATCAGGCTCGCCACAGGAGCGCATAAAATCTACGTTGCGGGATGCGATCTACCTGAGGTTCTCAAGAACGGAGGTTCTCCACCTCTTTATCGCGGCAGTCCTTGTAATTGTAGTGGGCATGTCGTTTTATGGCTTTAGGTTTCGGTGGGACTTTGTTGTAATCTTTCTAAGCGCATTCATCATACACGAGCTGGGTCACAAGTTTCTGGCGCAATTCTACAGGGCATGGGCAGAATTTCGCTTGATATTTTATGGAGCGGTAATGACTGCGATATCGGCGCTTCCGTTCTTTCCATTCAAGTTCATAGCGCCCGGAGTAGTATGGGTAAGCGGCAACCTGAGCAACAGCCGCAGCGGCAGAGTTTCGTGGATAGGGCCCCTGACCAACCTGGCAATGGGAACTGGGTTTCTGATTTCCTACCTTGCATTTGAGGCTATAGGGTTCGCAAGACCTATACTGCTTGCAGGCGTAAGTTTCAATGGCTTTATCGCCTTCTTTAACATGATACCATTTCTTGGCCTTGACGGGCAAAAGATTTTCGGGTGGAACAAGATCGTCTGGATATTGACCATGGCGGCGGCACTGGGGCTTTTCATTGGAGGAGACCTGATTACAGGCGGCGGCACCATAGGATTTCTGAGAAGGTTCTTTTAGCCATCTTCGAAGTTGCAACATTATTAACCGATATTTGTCCATTTTTGTCATGAGCGAATCTCCAGTAGAGCGCAGCACCCAGAATCCAAAAGGCAAGACCAATGTGGAGCAAATGCCAGAACCTTCTCCAAAGACTGACCTAACAGAGCCTGTACAGATTTCAGATCCAAAGCAATCGCCTTTTGAAAATCTAGAAAACACAAAGCAGACAGATAATACGAAAAGTGTCTAGGTCTGCTTCAATCCCTTTTTCAAACGGTAAGAATGGCCTTCTTTAGATCGCGAATCCGGTACGAGATCATGCATGTATTGCATTTCCACCCATCGGATCGCTCGATAAAGCTCCGTCCAGTATGCTCAACCAGCTGCGAGCCACAGTAAGGGCAATGAAACACATAATGATTCAATATCGCAAAATTATAAGGAGTAGCGGGAATTGTTTGTTCTATACGTCATAGAACAATCCTAGTCGCTGCTAATAAAGCAGGAAGAGCAATAAAGATTTCCCGTAGATGAAACGACCGGCACGTGGTGCATGATGGGTTTAGGCTCAGAATGTGTCTCTGCCGTCCGTACCAGTCTACGGGTTTTCAACATTTCAGCGCTTTATCCGGTACAGGTTCCTACGCGATACTACGACTAGCTTGCTGTCCCGCGCCCTGCTTATTTCATAATCAATCGCCAGTATGCCGTAGCCCTTGTCCTCTTTTTTCTCAGATACCGTGTATTTTACTTGCAGTTCTTCTCCTGCATAAACTTCGCCAAGAAACCGCGTGTGCCGGTTGCTCCAAGCAGGATCTCCGTCCATACCGTAAAGGAGCATAATACAATCAGAGAATGCTGTAAGCCGCGTCATTTCTCCTTCCGCTCTTGCAATTATGGATCTTCCTGGCAGCATTGTTCCTTCGATGCCCTCTTTTGCTGCCAGCTCGGGATTTTCATGAAGGATGTTTCTTGTCTTTGCAAATGAAATGTAGCTGTCAAAATCAGACTTGGTTATGACAATCGATGCTGTAAATGTCTGTCCGACTGCAAAATCCTCAAACCTCATGCAGCCCATGCCGATAGGCTGGCTTTTATACCTACACGTCACAGGTAATTCTGTGCAGCATTATTCCAATCTTGCACAGATGAACTTTGACGTCTCTAAAGAGCAAAGCAGGTTTTTGCAAAAGGTTGAAGCCGCATGCAAATCTATCCGCGATTACGAAGAAAAATGCTACCTTGAAGAAAGGCTCAATGACAGGATTGTGCCGGTGTTTGGCAAAATCGGGATGCTCGGATGCCCAATTTCAACGAAATACGGCGGCCTTGGCTACGACATGCTGACCTATGCTCTGGCAATTGAGAGGATAGGAGAGGAAGGCGCGTCGCTTCGCACGTTCTTTTCAGCTCATACGTCAATAGGCCAGCTTGTGCTGCAGGGGTGGGCAGACGAGGAACAAAAAAAGAGGCACCTGCCAGATACTACGAGCGGGAAGAGCGCGATGGCTTTTGCGCTTACAGAGCCGGCCGCCGGAAGCGACCCGGCCTCTATGACTACAAGGTTTGAAAGAAAGGGAGATATCTATGTGTTAAAGGGAAAAAAGCACTGGATTGGCAACGGCACATTTGCCGGTGTCATGACCACTTTTGCAAAGGATGCCGCAAGCGGCAAAATTTCTGCATTCATTATAGAGCGTCATATGTCCGGACTCGGGAGCGAGGAAATGAAAAACAAGATCGGCCTGCTTACCGTCAAAAATGCCGAAGTCTACTTTGACAACTGCATCGTTCCAAAAGAAAACCTGCTTGGGAAAGAAGGGCAGGGACTAAACATTGCGTATAGCGCGCTGATAGACGGCAGGCTCAGCGTTGCCGCAGGCGCGGTTGGGATAATGAAAGACTGTCTCAATGAATGCGCCGCACACGCAAAAGCAAGGGAGCAGCACGGCTCGCCTCTTGCCAAGAAGCAGCTGATACAGGAGCACATCGCAAGGATAGCCGTCAACATCGTCAGCTCGCGCTGGCTGGTCTACAGGGCGGCTGCGGCAAGGCAAAGGCTACATGAATACGTTGAAAGCATAAAGCAAGAGGAGCGCGAATGGCTATCAAAGCTTGGCAGGAACAACAGAGAATATTCTGCCCTCAGAAACGAGGCTGATTCGCTTGCAGCAATGGCAAAGTTCCATGCGACCAACTGCGCCTTTGAAGCGGCAAACAGGTCAGTCCAGGTATTTGGATCGTTTGGCTACAGAAAGACTGCCAGAGTTGCAAGACACTTCCTTGATTCCCGCGCGACTACCATATACGAAGGGGCAAACGAGGTACTCGAGCTAAAGATAGCGTCACAAGTCCTTGGCGACGGCTACAGGGCATACTAGCCAGATGACAGCACGTCTTCCATCAACTCCAGCCCCTCCTGCACTTCTTCCTCTGTTATCACGAGAGGAGGTATCACCCGCATCGCCTTCTGTCCCGCGGGCAGTAACAACAGACCTTTCTTGAATGCCCGCGTTAATTTTTCGTCTCTAACTTGTTTTGTGTTAAATTCAATTCCTATCATAAGCCCGAGGCCCCTGACGCCAACTATGCTATTGCTCTTTTGCTTTAGGTCATCAAGCCCTTTTCTGAGCCTTACACCCATGGCAGATGCGTTGTCAAGTAGTTTGTCTTTCTTGATGACTTCAATAGATTTGGCGCCAACTGCCATGTCAATCCTGCTGCCTCCACCCCACGTGCTAGAGAGCGCGCCCTGCTCGCCGGGTTCTAGCCTGCTATCATAAGCGGTCATTCCCACCTGCAAGGCTTTGGCCGCGCTCATTATGTCTGGCCTGACGCCATAGTGCTCAAATGCCCACCACTTGCCTGTCCTTCCCATCCCAGACTGCACCTCATCCAAGATCAGTGGAACACCGTACTTGTCGGCGCAGTGCCTGAGGTTCTGTATAAACCGCCTGCTTGCGATGTTGTAACCACCTTCTCCCTGCACCACCTCGCTCAGGATGAATGCGACCTTGCTCTCATTGAGAAGTTTTTCAACCACATCTATCTCTGGGTCATCGTCAGAAGTACAGAACTTGATCCGCATTACTGGAAGCTCGGGATACCCTTTCTTTTGCACCGGCTTGCTGAAGGTGAAGCTGAGTGCCCCAAGCGTCCTGCCGTGGAAGGCGTTGACGCAGGAAATGCCAGGCAACATTGATGGCGTGTCTGTGGATATTTTCCTGTACGCTATCTTGATCGCATTCTCGACTGCTTCCGCACCGCTGTTTATGAAAAATGTCTTGAACCCTTCGGGAAGTATCGACACGGTTTGTGATGATAGCTCGGCATGCTCCTTACAGTAAAAGTCTTGGCCAGCAATCTTGTGGGCGCCGTTCTTTGATAATTCTGCCAGAACTCTCATTATCTCCGGATGCGAGTACCCCAGCGGGCAGGCGCCGATATTTGAGGTAAAATCAAGAAACGAGTTCCCGTCAACATCCTGCAGTGTGCACCCGCTCCCATCTGCAATCACAAGCGGATAGGTAAACGTGGAATCGTAGCAATTCTTTTTCACAATGTCGATTGTGCGTTTGGCGTTTGGACCAGGCGGCTCTGAGACAATCCTGCTTTTCATACCAACAGGTAGCCTGCGCCCGTATTAACCATAACTCGCGTGATACTGATAACCGAAAATGTATCCTACCGGCGATCGGGCTGTTGCTCAAGCCGCCTATAGAACTCTGTCATTACGAGAGAAGCGCCATTACCTAGTATGGTAGTCAGGGCTTTTTCTATCTTCTTTACAGGCGGGCAGTCCCTAGCAAGCGAAATGCCAAATTCACTTCTGAGGCACGACAGGAGAGTCTTCTTTGAGGGCTCTCCTAGCAATGTCAGGCTTTGCTCGAATGCCCGCCTCTTGCGCATGCAATCGATAGCGTCTTGCCTCGACAACTGCGATACTAGCTGGGCTGCACGTATTTAGGAATAGAGCTAAAAGTTTTAACCCTTTGCTTACAAGTTATAGTCCCGGTTGATTTCTTGTCGCCAGTACAACGTTGATTTCTTGCGCAGTATTATCGTGAATTACCTTCAATTTTACGTTATCTCCTATATTTTTTGTAGCCAAGATGGCATAAAGGTCTCCGGATGTCTTGACCTCTTTGTCATCCGCGCCGATAATTATGTCTCCAATGATCAGCGCCTGTTCCCCGTTTACAACAGTACGTTCGACACCTTTTATGCCTGCCCTCCCGGCGGGGCTGCCGGGCTCAACAGTAATGACAAGAATGCCGTAAGGGTTCTCCAAGTTTAGTTGCTGGGCAATATCTGGTGTAATGCTCCTGCCCTGCTCAATGCCTAGCCACGGCTTGGACATTGAGATATATGCAAATGAACCGCCTATTACCAGTGCTAGCAAGACAAACGAGACTGTTGTGCTGACAGGGCTGTGCACTGGCTCTTATTTTAAAGGATGGGGCAATAATCTTTTCGACTCATATGGTGCCGTATTTTGGTAGCGGAGTCTTGCATGCCCTGCATCCAAACATCGCCACTTTGGTGTCATGTTTTATTATGTTAGTATCGCCTATGACAAGTCGCCCTTCGCTCTCGGCAATCCGCATCTTCTCGATATCGCTTTCCTGAATTCCATAAATGATTGGAATTATGGTTACTAGTCTGCCGCACTTGTCGCAATAACCCTGAGAAACCTGCCGAGGGCTTTTGGCATGATAAGCGGAATGGAACCTTTCTGCCTCTTCTTTTGTCATCTTAAAGATATCGACTAGCCGGTAGTTTATCCTATAATACAGGAGGTCGCCCTCGTCATGCTCATTTCCCTTCAGGAATGAGGCGTGCAGCTCTTTTAGCAACCTGGCAACTTCCGCTTCTCTGTCCATATTTAGCGAGCCTCGGCGATCCTATAGAAGTTTTACTGCACGAGCCCTGATTCGACATCGCCTACCAGATCTTCATAGTGGTCTCTTGTCCTGCCAAGCTCTTTTAGCTTCGCTTCTTCAGACTGAGCGAGGTCTTTATTGACCTGCTCTGCCTTACTCTGAAGAATCATGTCAGCCATCATGAAAAGCCGGTGATTCTCTTTTGCGAGGTGCAGCGCCACGTGGTCTACGTAGTCCTTGATGTCTACGACAAGCGCATCGGGACTTCCGGATTTGAGGTAGCTCTTTGCAGACTCTTCCAGTTTTGAAGTCAACTGCTTTGTCACCTCATGCTCAAACAACATCCTTGCTATTGGGCCGCCTTCTCTTGGCATACCGCTTTTCTCAAGTGCCGGGAAAAGCGAATCTTCTTCCTTGCCGTGGTGGCACACTATCGTAAAGTTCTTGGTAAAATCTATTATTTGGTCAAGAATCGGGGCAGGGATTGCCTTGCCGCTCTTCAGCAACGCGGAAGTGATGTCAAGTGCCTTTAACATCTTTTCAATTAGATGGTGATCCTTGCGCAGCGATTCTGTTGACATTGCAGAAAAACATCAGAACAAGATAATTTATTCCTTGTAGGCGATAAGCTTATTCAATTCCATGTACCTGTATCATGCATGCTGTTTCTTGTAATAGATACCGTAAAGCTGGAATTCATAGAGCCGGAGCTTGCAGTGGCGCAGATGAAGATGCTGCAGCAGACATTTGGAATATATCGAGACTTGAAGGAGCAGGGCAAGCTGAAGTTTGTGTACGCATTGGCAGACTCGCCGGGCGGTATTATGGTGCTTGACGTTGCATCAAATGATGAGCTCCAGCAGACTCTATTTCTGCTACCGTCCATGCCACTTGTCAACAGGACCGTCAGGCCGCTGACAGAGATGAAATCTGTTGAAGAGCTCATTAGCGAGCTCGAACCAATAGTAAGCTCTATGCCTGAAAAGAGCAAAGAAAAGGCCGGTTAAAACCATTGATCTAATTATGAGTATCCGGATATGCCCTTCAGGTTTGAGCAGCAGAAGTTTCTACTTGCCTAGCATAAGGGTTTATAGGTACCAGTTGCGTTAGAAAGAACTACCTCTAATGCAAGCGTCAATTGTATGCTCTGCATGCAGAAACGAGGTTGTGGTAACGGATCACGAATGCGGAGAGGTCATTTGCACTCGCTGCGGCATCGTAATTGACAGGGTAGAAAGTCCCGCAATCCAAGAATGGCGCGCATTCACAGTTGACGAATTTTATCGCAAGAGCAGAACGGGCAGCCCGACTTCACTCGCGCGCTATAACAAAGGTCTTCTTACCTCGATAGGGAACAGGGACTCTAAAGGAAACAGTTTTGGCGGCAGAATCGACAGAATAAGGATATGGGATTTCAGGATACAGGCTGCAAATGACAGAAGCCTCAAGCAGGCATTGCCCGAGCTTGACCGCATGCATGAAAACCTAGGTCTTCCCGACCCGATCGTCGAAAAGTCTGCCTACTTTTACAGAAAGGCAAGCAGGATGGGCCTGATAAAGGGCCGGACCGTGTCTTCTATCCTTGCCGCTTCTATCTACCTTGCGTGCAGAGAGCTTGAAACCCCAAGGACACTGAGCGAGATCGCGGCCGCATGCAGCGTTCCTAGGAAAAAAGTTTCCCGTGACTACAGGCTGCTTGTACAAATCTTTGACCCAAAAGTTCCTGCAGTAGATCACATAATGTGCATAACAAGGATTGCAAACAAGGCTGGCGTAAGCGAAAAGACGAAGAGGATGGCAATCAGAATCATGCGCGAGATTATTACTATGCAGATATCTGCCGGCAAGGGCCCAATGGGCATAGCTGCCACTGTCCTTTACATAGCATGCCTCAATTCCGGCGAAGCCAAGACACAAAAAGACCTTTCAATAATTGCAGGTGTTACTGAAGTGACGATCAGGAATCGCTACAGCGAGCTAAAGAAATACCTACAGCACTTCGCCAAGTCGTCTTCAATTGCGATGGCAATATTCATGGTAATACTCCAGTCTCCGATCTTTATCAATTCAGCAAGACACGCGACTACAGTATTTCTACACTAACTATCTCGGCATTTAGAAAAGAACTCCACAAGCGATAATAGCGATGTGCAGCTGGCAAACATGATAGCAATGATGCCCTCTGCATCGGTAATTGACCTGAGCATCGCAGGTCTAGTAGTAGCGTTTTCGTCTGGTATGACTTATGGGATCATACAATGGTTCAGGCGCATAAAAGAAAGAAGAGTATCTAAAGCTGAATCTTTCTAAAGGCCCTTGACTCCTTCTGCCATGCTGGGCGGTCAAGCGGCCCTCTCTGTTGCTGGTTTGCTTAGCTGTGCAAGAAGTTTTGTCATGCTCCGGTAATGCGATAGGAATTCATGCCCTCTTTCTGTCGTCCGAAACCTCATGTCCGTAGATTCTTCTAGCAAGCCTAGCTCAACCAAATGCCACAAGTAGAATTTTAACATCTGATGACTCAGGTTGGCTTTGTACATTACCTTGGTTTTCTTGTTCCAGGAGCCGCACAAAGAAAGGATGTCTGCGATAATATCAATAGTGCCTCGTGCACCCCTCCTGAACATTCCAGTGTAACTATAGTCGTGATTGATGGACAAAAACTACTCCCCTATTTATGCAAGAGATAAACTGCATCTAATTTAAGGTCGATATACTACAGACACTAGAGTGAACCATTATCACTTTATTCTAGGGTAAGACTATAGAGTCAAAAATCATATGGGCTATGTGGCTGCCATTTTTTACCTGAAATGTTCTTCTTTTCTACATAAGTAATAACTCTAAACCAAACCAAGTACACCAACGTTCCTACCAGAAAGAGACGCGAATAAGGTTCCATGACAAAGGAAGTGAGTTTGTTGTCAAAAGAGTCCCAGTATCCTACAAATGGCAGGTCATGATAGGGCCATTTCTTATGCTCGATTAAGAAAGCTCCCAGAACCTCTTTGTTGCACTGGAATGCAAGCTCGTTTGTGCCGTTGATACTTGAGCAAGAGTTGACCGTGGTGGTTGAAAGCCAGAAGGATATGGCAATTGCAACGCTTGCATAGGTGGCAAACCTTTTCCTTGTTAAAATGGACTCCGGATTCACTTGTTGCATTATCCTAGAGCTCGATATCACAATTTGTTTGTAGTAAATCATACTAAATGCTTCTAAATCTTGCATTTTACTTCTGAGCGAAGGATCAGAAACGAGACAATGCCAAGAATGGCTCCTGTTGAGCCAAAGGCGACTGACCAAGAAAGATAGCTGCCGCTGAGCGCCGAGATAAGGTAGCCAACAAAAAGCGGCCCGAGGATCAAACCCAAATCGCCTATCATCCTGTTAAAGCCAATTCCACGCGTGACATGCGAATGTACTCCTCGGACTGCCCTGCTGGTCTGGCTTTCTTTTCTTCTCCTTACCTTTTGTTCTATCTGCTCGGCAGCCCATGCAATGGATTGACCAAAGAACCCTGAAGCGATCCCAAGCAGGGTAATGATGACTAGCAGCTGGATCATTGTTGAAGCTAGCGGGATGATGGCTACAAGCACAGCCGAAAACAGGATTGCGGCGAACAGCGGCTTTTGCATACCATATGCTTGGGTGAGCCTACCAGAGAAGAACGAGGTGGCAAGGTTGGCAACAGATGCCATGGTGAGCATAATGCCTACGTCAAATACCGACAGTGCAAGGTTTCCATATGCAAACAACGGCATGCCAGTAGTATAGATCCCGGATCGAAGAAATGCAAAGCCAAAGGTGGCGATGCCTGCCGTGTTAAGATAGGTTGTGACCTTGGCTTGGCTGTTGCCTGCGGCTTCCTGATGATGACCTACAATGTTCCGGACGTCTAGCCTGCCGCGATAGATGAGGATTGATATCACAAACAGGGCTGCCAGCATAAAGCCTGCAAAGGCAAAATACGGCGCATTATATCCGAGAAACACTGCAATGGGCGCTCCGACAATTGGCCCGGTAATGGGACCAAGCATGAGTATCGACTGGTAGGTCCCGATGTTTGTTCCTCGCTTTGACGCTTCTGATGAGAGAAGTACAAACGCTATGGCTGCGCTGACATAGATGGACGAGCCGATGCCTTCCACTATCCTTGCAGACAAGAGTATCCAGTAGCTTGGTGCAAAGCCGGCAAGCGTTGAAGATCCTATCAGAACTCCGAGCCCAAGGACCATTGTCCTTTTGATGCCAAGCCTGTCAGCAAGAAAGCCGGCAGGCACGTCGAAAACAAGCCGGCCAATGGCAAAGCCGGCGATCACCGCGCCTACCAGAAACTCGTTTGCCCCAAGTCCCTGCTTGGCGTAGAGCGTTAGCGAGGGAGCGACCATGCTGGAGCCCATCATGACGATAAGTGACACTAGGGAAAGTGCCACTATGCTTGGCTGTATGCGCAGATGATCGTTTAGTTTGAACATTTTGCTACCAGCATGAAATCGTGAGAGGCCGCAGCACTATCATCATGCATCTTTCCTAATTTATCTGTGTATGTAATTGTACCAAAAGAGCTTCAAGTATTATTGAAAAGCAAGCAACAAATAGTATATGTTGAACTGCAGGTAGTACTGATCAATTGAACCTGTCATGGTACATCAAGACCAAGCGATTCCAGTACCTTTACAGGATTTACGAGCAGACCGGCGGCGACCCTTGCAGAATTTGCAAGCAGTATGCCACTGGCAGGGGAATTGGCTTTGACACCGAGCTAACGGATTTTGTGGTCGCTGATCTCCGGGATAAGGGGCTAGTCATGTTTGCAAAGCAGGATCAAGGCGATGTTCCAGACTTTGACCTGAAAATATCTATTACAGAAAAGGGCATCGAGGAAATCAGGACTGCCACTCAAAAGCCTCATTCTCCGACACAATACTTTCCCGCCCAGTCAATAAAGTTTGCAAGTAAAGAAACAAAAATGCCTCCAAACTATCCTTTCAATTCCAGAGAATCTGGTGTTATTGCCGACGGAGCTCTTATAGAAAGCATCCATGCCCATGTTGTAAAAAAGACAACAGCCAACATCGAACAGTTCAGCTTGGAGTCGAATGAAAAGAAAGAGCTCTTGGCGGAGATCCAGACTGTACAAGCTCAATTGGCTTCGCCAAATCCAAAAGCCAGAATTGTGGCTTACGCCCTTGCCTCCGCAAAATCAATACTGGAAAACGAGAAAGCGATGTCTGCCCCGGCGTTCATCATAATACACAATATTATCAGCGCTCTTCATTCATTATCCTAGAGAAACTTCGACTCGTACTCCTGTAGCATCGCTGTTTTCTTCATTTGGTGAGAAGTTTTGCGTACTGTTTGAAGATGAGCTATCAGTACTGTTACTGGTCGTGGTTCCATTGCCAGTATCATTTTGCTGTGTCTGTGAAGCTGTGTTACTTTCGATCGATGGTATTTCATGGCTTGTAACATTCTCAAAGGGGGCAGGTGTTGTAGTAGAGCTTTCATCTTTGTGGTTGGTGTTCACCAAAATTCTGTCAGAAAAGACTAACGGCTCTGATGGAGGCGGAGGCTGCTTTTGTTCAGAATGTTGCTTTAGATTATTAAAGCGTTCTTGGCTATCATTGACATATTTTCCAGATACTGAGCTCCATGGAAAATCCTTGATAGCCATCAGCTCTTGTTTTGCATCCGACATAGCACTTGTATTCCCTTCTTGTGGTTGCAAAGTGGAATTCGCAATGGTATTGCTTGGTTCCTTATCAAACACATCTCTGGAAATGACTGTCGCCACACTAGAGGTTTCTGGCGCAGGAACAGTAACACCATGTTGATGGCCGGTGTCAGCCGGCGATGGCGCGGATGACTGTGCAAACAATGCGCCGTGCGATGCGAAATATGCCACTGCCAAAGCCACACCTACAAAAATGGCAATGATTGCAATGCCGACGCCCTGTCCGTTTAGCACTCCGCTTGAGCGATTGCCATTATTGTCGTCAGGCATGGCCATCAACACATAGGGTTACTTATGGTTAAAATCAGGTTTCTATTCAGGCACCATAACATTCTTAGCTTCTCTCAGCCAAGAGTGGCAATGCAGAGGGATAAGCCGCAATTCGTGATAAAATCAGGAATCAGTTGCCCATGAATTTTTAATGGAGCTGTCCGTATGGCAGCCTCGGCAGGCAATTCTTTAATACCATCCCATTTTGTTATCAATAACATGGCTGAAGCATACGTTCTTATCAACTGCGACTTGGGTACTGAAGACTCTATAATTAAGGAATTGAGATCCGTTTCAGGAGTATCGGAGGTCAAAGGTGTATTTGGAGTCTACGACGTTATTGCAAGGGTAAACGCAGATTCCGAAGGCGACATAAAAAAGGTAATCGCAAAAATTCGCTCTATGGACAGCATCAAGTCGAGCCTGACAATGATGGTAATAGAAGGCCAGGGCGGCTAGCCTTACAGTTCTGCATAGCCTACTTTCAGGTCAAGGAAAAGCCATAATTGCTTGTTCATATCCTTGGCATTCGCGGTACCTTGCACCGACTTTCCTACTCCTGAGTATAATTCAGAACATTAATAAAATAAATAGCAAGAACTCTGTCTGTGAGCAGTTTTATACCAAAGAAGGTTCTTGGCAAATTCATGCATGTTACTAACGAGCCGCTGAAAAGGCAGAGCGGCAAATCACTTGTCTTTTTCATGGGTGCAGGCTTTTGTCCATTCTGCGCCGCAGAGCGCTGGGCCATCGTCAATGCGCTTGCAAACTTTGGCAGGTGGGAAGGCCTTACAGACACTACAAGCGCCGGCCAAGATGAAAAATACCTGAACATCCCTACCGTGAGCTTTGCGCGCGCAAAATACACGAGCGACTATGTCGAGTTTATAGGGCGTGAGACTGCAGACAGGAACTTTGAGCCATTGCAAGAGCTTGACGAAAAAGATTATGAAATACTTGATACCTTCAACCCAGACCAGATAATCCCATTCCTGTTAATAGACGGGCAGTTCATGCAGGTCGGGTCCGGCTACAGCCCGCAAATCTTGGAAGGAATGGATCACACAAGAGTCAGGGCAGAGCTGGAAAATCCTGTATCTGCAGTCGGAAAAGCAATCAGATCCGAAATCGACAACATTGCTGCGATGGTATGCAAGAGCACAGGCGGCAAGGCCGGCGTGTGCAACTCTGAAAATGTAAAAAGCCTGGCTGCCAGGATCTAGTCTTCGGTAGCGACTACCTGCTCTTTTAGTGGAGTAATCCTGACAGTGGTTGGGCACCCGAGCTTGCTTGAAGCGACTTTGAATCCGTCTTTTGCAAGCGCAAGGTTTGCAGCCGACACGTGGGCTTCAAACAGGACTTGACCGGGCTTTACTCGTGCGGCAAGCCCTGTCGCCTTGCCAAATGCCCTTCTCATGCCTTCCTGAAGACGGTCTGCGCCTGCTGTGGCAATCATTTTGTTCTCTCTGAGAACTACGTGCGGGTAGACCCGGAGCATCGAAAAGAATGTCATCTCGCCCGCGGTAGCCATCCTCTTATTGGCTGCAAGTCTGGCGGCTTCAAGGGCATTGTGCCTTATCTGAATCTTTTCAGTTGACAAAAGCTCCAGCTTGTAATCATAATTGCTGCTGGCCTGGCCAGAAGAAAATCTTGCGATCTTGATCTGGGGCTTGCCAGCGATATATTCGCGCCTTACATATGGCATTCCACGAGTTTCACGATAATTAACTCCCTTCATGGCAATCACTAAATTTGAATGCTTAAATGTGGTAGTTTGGTCTGATTTAATCGTTATGTCGTCAACACCGTCGCCAGCCCAGCCGTTTTCCGATCCTAAAATGGCCGAAGCGGAGATACCTCTGATAGAGTCGCGCTTGAGTGGCGGCAAGATAATGGTTGACGAGACCCGATTCCAAGACGAGCTGAGGACCAAGGGATTTGGCGAAAAGGAAGGTTCAGAATATGTCTTGAAGCCGTACGAAGCACTCTACCTTGTGCATACAAAGCGGCTCACGTTCAAGGGCAGAGGCGACATCACTTTTGATTCGCTATTTGAAATACTCCTGAAATATGATAGGAATATGATGACCAAGTTTCTTCTCTACCGCGACCTCCGGAGCCGCGGATATGTTGCAAAGGAGGGGTTTGGCTTTGGCAACGACTTTCGTGTCTACGAGCGGGGCGAGTATGAAAAAAAACCAGCCAAGTACGTGGTATTTGGCATAAACGAAGGAACAAACACCACTGCAAAGAGCTTTTCAAGCGCGATTGAGCAAATCGAGAAAATGGGCAAGGAAGCAGTTATTGCAGTGATAGAACGTAGAGGCGAGGTAATCTACTACAAGACTTCAAAAATGGGATTCATTGAAAACAGACGCCGCCAAAACAACGAATAAAAACAAGCCTGCGCAGGTTATACTGTGGCATTCAAGGAGATATATTGCTCCGACTGCAAGACAGTGCTTGCAAGGTATTCCACAAAATACTTCTCGGACGCAGACATCAACGAGCTTGTGCACCTGCACTATTCAGCACACATCAAAGACGGCCACTCTATGGAAACCCGGCTTGCAGAATGATAAACCTGTAAACGATTTATATTCCCAACATTGGACTATAACCTATGGAACAGCGCAACCTCTGCGACAGGATTATCAAGCTTGACCGCAACATACGCTTTGTAGGCATTGTAAACGGCAGGGGCGAGGTTATCGAAGGAGGTTTCCAACAGGGAGTTGAGCCGCTGCTTGATGGCACTGATGAGCAGCAGATGTACATGCAGTCGCTGTGGAATGTGACCACGCTTCAAAAATACAGCGGCAGGCTGGGCAAGGTTCGATACAACTTGACCGAGCATGACAAGGTTACGCTCATGACATTTCCGCTGGGTGATGGCATACTTTGCCTGTCGACATCGTCCAGAGCTGATTCAAACAAGATCCGCGACAAGGTAATGAAGGCAATTAAGGAAAAACATACAAGGAAAAAACCATCGAAATGATGCAAAAGGTTAAATTGCAACAAGAACACCTGAAAAGTACGAGCTTGGCAAAGAGGTTCTGCGAGAGCTGCTTTTATCGAGGCGACGAATCAGAGTTTTTGGCAGCAGCTGACTTTTGTATGGACTGCATGGGTGTCCATTCTGCCTGCCCAAAGTGCAAGGCCGGCTTTCACAGCGTCCACGTGATAGAATAACAATTTTTTACCAGTGCCATTGCATACTAGCTCGGGCTGCAGGATGATGACGACGTAACAGTCCCCCTATTATCTGCCTGCAAGGGCGGAGAAGATGAAGAGTTTTACCGGACTGCCGAATCCTGCGGCACTAGGTTTCATTTTTTCGCGCTATGGCGCCGGACAATTTCTTTGTCAATTTCTTCATGCTTTATCTCTTCTCCCCTCCTGCCCGGCGTTTTCATTGCCTGCTGCTTTACCTTCTTCCTTTCATCTTCCAGCTCGCTAGTGCTCTTTTTCCTTATCTCCTCGGCATACCTTTCTCGAAAGAACTTTTCTTCGTCAGTGTCCCCCATTATTCTAACACTCTCTACATTGTTTTAATAAAAAGGAGAGCGCCTGACCATATATCTAGTATCTCCGCGAAGCTCTATTGTGGGATGGAGAGCAATATCCACAATAATCTGTGTTTGGTCTCCCGTGGCAAATACATTCACATTTGCCAAACGATTGCGTTTTGTTAAATTTTCTCACTGCCTATTATCAGCTTTACAGCTATTTAACTGGCGACCTTTTCAATATAGTAAAAAGTGCTCCGGACGGGATTTGAACCCGTGGTCTTCGCCTTGAGAGGGCGAGATGCTTAACCGGACTACACCACCGGAGCCCTGACAGTCTCAAGAATCTACAAAATATAAATGAAACTTTAACAGACTCATCAAATAGCTGATGTATTCTTGTCAATTCAAACTGAACTTTCAGCTCTCAAAAATACTATTTCTGTCAGCAATTGGCAAGGCTTAGAGAAATAATTGCACAAAATGACGCCGCAATAGATTTACGTACATGCATCTGTACTTACGCCCGTCCCACATGATAATTCGCGACGATTTACTGTCAATGAGGAACCTGAGGCAGTGTTTGATACCCTCGTTGGAGTATACGGCAAGCTAAAGACAAGGACATAGACACACTAAGATACAGGATTGACGGCGAGTTTTCAACCACCATACAGAGATTCAGAGCGCAAAATCTCTCTGGCAAACAAGATATGTAGCAGGTGTGGAGCCTCAAATCTTCCTCACAGCAAGTATTGCAGCCAATGCAGCTATTCGCTTGCAGCCTGCCCAAACTGTGGTTGTATACACGAGGAAGAGTCCTCATTTTGCATCAAATGCGGCACAAAGCTAGATTGACAAAATTTTTATCGCCTTGTTGTTAATGATCAGCTGCCTTCCATAATGGGTA
>JAJPHX010000066.1 GCA_021325075.1 Nitrososphaeraceae archaeon
TGTCTTTAGCATCTCTTCCTGCGCTGGCAGGTCCAATACACTTCATTCGGCGTGTGGGGTATAAAATTATTTAATTGCTGGCAGCCTGGCACCGGAATAATACAAGCATGGTTGGGAATAATGCTTTGATGTTGGAATATTATTCCTAGCTGATGGTGCATCTTGGCATGATCCATCTCATAGTACGCGTAACCATGAGCACAAATTTTGCATACAGCCAAAATCTGAGCATGGAAAAATGCATAATTGGAAAAACATCATGCAAAATCAGATTAGCTGCAATCATGTCAACCTTGCAGTTAGCCTTATCGCGATAGCCACAGATAATGATCTATCTGCCAAGCTCGATTGAAGATGGTTTGTATTGGTAGTTCTTCAATTTTGTGCCATCTTTATCAAACAAATATACCATTTGCAAGCCAGTTGAAACCCTACACTCGTGTATCGTGAATTTCGCGCCAATTTTTCTTGTCGATAATTGTGCAAATAAATCTACGATTCAAAGAAAATATTTCCGACCAGCTGCATCGCAAACCCTGCAGCAAGGAGCACCGCACAAGCCTGCGCTACTCTCGTTTCGACGAGCCTATGGTGAGCTTCCTTCATGTTATAACTACCCGACGTTTTAGATTCTTCGCGAATAGTATCTTTAGTCCGGAATATCCTGCCGTACCCTATCATAAGGGACGCCACAAGGCTAAGCATCAAGCCAATGATTACGACAGCGTTCATGCAACTGCCGGTACGAAATCGGATATTAGCCCAGCTACAGAATGATAGCTATGGTTGATTAAGAAGTATTTTCAAAATGCTGATGATGCCTGACATCATGGACAACGTCCACCGCTATTTCGCGACGACTGTCGGCCTGATCACCACAAATGGCAGGCACGGGCCAAACGTGATGGCTGCCGAGTGGACGATGCACATCTCTTACGAGCCGATGCTGGTAGCTGTCTTTATCCACGACTCGCCGACATACTGGAACATCGAGGAAACCCGGGTCTTTGGGGTCAACATCGCGTCAGAAGACCAAGCAGAGCTCGTCAACATCGCCGGCGGCTACTCTGGCACCGAGATCAACAAACTTGCAATACCTGGCACTTTTGCAACATACAGGGCAAAACAGATCGACGTCCCGATGGTAAAGGGATGCGCGCTGAACACCGAATGCAAGGTGACGACAATCCAGAAAATGGGCGACCACATCATGGTGGTTGGCGAGGCAGTCAGCGCAAGATTTGACGACAAGAAATTCCCCCTCATTTATACACGCGGGAATTACCGCAAGCTGTCAAAGAACAAGATCCCGTCTGGCAGAAAAGTCGTGCGCATAACCCCAGAGCAGATGTCGCATTTCAAAAAGATGTCTAGCAACCAGTTTGTACTAAAGGCTGCAGCGGCAGTGGTAAAAAAGAACAACAAAATACTGCTGCAAAAATCAGGTGGCCACTGGGTTCTGCCCATGGTACCTGTTAGCAGAGGCGCTGACTACAAAAATGCGCTTAACCAGCATCTCCATTCAATAGGCATAGCTGCAAGCATTGCCCGCATCAAGGGCATCCGGCGAATGACTCTCAAAAGTGGCAAGGCAGAGCTGCGAGCCAATTTCATTATTTTCAGTGGCACTCTTAATTTATTTCGAGAAGACTACGAGGGCACAGCCTGGTTTGCTAGGCCACCAAAAAATACACTCTTGAAAAGCCTACTTTAGTATGCCTGACTGTGCAATCTTTTCAGTGGCAGCCAGTAATTTCTTTACGTCACTTTCGTCGTGTGCGTATGAAAACGCCCCCATCTTCATAGGGAGAAAGAATATCCCGTGGTCAGCCATTAATGCAAGGTGGTATTTTGCCAGAGTCTTTTTGTTTGAATTTGCAACATCGCTTGCATCTTTGACTGTATCAACGCCAAAGTGGGTCAAAAAGATCGAGTTGAGGCCAGTCACCTGACAGGAGATGTCCTCTTCGACAAATATCTTGCTCAATCCTTTTCTTGCCATATTGCCCAGCCTGTCTATTTTGCTATAGACCTGCTTGTTTTTCTTCAAAAAGTTCAGAGTGGCTAGGCCTGCTGCCATCGTCATCGGGTTTGCAGAAAACGTCCCGCCTCCTATCGCACATCGCGCTTCTTTTTCCTTTATTGAAACAGGGTCGGCAAGCGACATTATCTCCTTGTCTCCGCAGACAATGCCTATGGGCATTCCACCGCCCGCAATCTTGCCCAGAGTGAACAGATCCGGCTCTAGTTTGTAGACGCTTGCCGCGCCGTGGAGCGACAGCCTAAAGCCCGTGACTATTTCATCGAGGATGAACAGGCTGCCATTCTTTTTGGCAAACTCTTGCAACCCCTGCAGGTAGCCGTCGGCGGGAGGTATGCACCCTGCCCCTCCCAGCACCGGCTCGATGATGATACACGCAAGGTCATCCTTGATGGTTTCTAGCACCTTTAGCGAAGCTTCAAGGTTGTTAAACGGTATCGACTCTACGTACTGGCCCTCGTCCTGCACCAGCCCCGGCCCCTCCTCTGCTTCAAATGGGTAGTTCACTGTCTGCATCAGGGTTGTGTTAAAGCCATGCCAGCCGCCTATCGCCTTTGCGATGACTCGCCTGCCGGTATTTGCCCTTGCGAGCCTGACTGCGTACATCGTGGCTTCAGAGCCAGTGGTGCTAAAGCGCATCATCTCGGCCCTTGGCATCAACTTTTGGATGGTCTCTGCAAGCTCGACGCTCGTGTCGTTGACGGTGCCATAGAGCGTGCCGTTTCGCGCCTGCTGTACAAGCACGTCAGCGACCGGCCTTGGAGAGTGGCCGAGTATGAGTGCCCAGTGGCCCATCCAGTAGTCGACGTATTTGTTGCCGTCAACGTCGTTCAGCTGCTTGCCTTTTGCAGCATTTACGAAAAACGGGTAAGGCTCGAAATAGCGAATGTTGTGGCTGATGCCGCCGGGAAAGACCTTGGCAGCGCGAGAATACAGGCGCCTTGACTTTTCTGTCCCGCGCCTGTAGTTTTTCACATAGCCATCCTGCATGAACGTACCTGCGTGTAGGCTGATCCTCTATAATCTTTTGTTTTTTAGCCGCACGTTTAATTAACAGCAAGGTCATTGTTGCAGCGCGATGAACTGTTCACAGTGCCGCCATCCGCACCAGATTCATGAATTCAACAAGGGCGGCATGAATTCCATCCTGCGCGTCGGCCGATGTCTTGTGCCGGAATGCGAGTGCGCGCAGTATGTTGACAAGATAGAAAAGATAGACGAGGATCTATTGTAGGTTCCTCATCGAGGGCGGGATTTCTGCCTGCTTTGGTGTGACCTCGGGCAAAGGCGGAAGGCCGTACTGCTCGCGAAGCGTGGTCTGCTGCTCCTTCATGACGCCGTTTGAAAAGTTTGATCCCGCTTCCCACCCAAACCAGACGTAGAGGAGGATCACGATGGCGATCGAAATGCCCATGACAAGTATTGACCATGCAATTGTCCTCATGTGAGGGCTGTTGCCGTACCCGCCTTCAGATTCATGATGCGCGCACATTTGCGTGCTAATTTCAATAATGAATGCTTTAAAAATTTTCGCATTTTCGGCCGGCTCGCGCCATTGATACATTTCGACAATCGCAGCATTTTCGACAACTAAATAATGCCTGTTCTTTGATTATAGCTGAAATGATAGAGGAAAAGCTCGCTTCCCTTGGCATAGCACTCCCGGTGCCGCCAGCACCGGCAGGGTCTTATGTCCCGGTAGTCATGTCAGGAAACCTTGCTTTTGTGGCCGGCCAGATCCCGGCAGAGGGCGGACAGGTAAAATTCAAGGGCAAGGTTGGCAGGGACCTGACAGTGGAGGCAGGCCAGCAGGCAGCCAGGTTATGCACGATAAACGCGCTTGCGCAGCTAAAAACTGCCCTTAGCAGCCTTGACAAAATAAAGCGCGTCGTAAAAGTCACGGGGTTTGTCAACTGCGATCCAGCATTCACAGAACAGCCAAAGGTGGTAAACGGCGCATCGGACCTTCTTGTGCAGGTATTTGGCGAAAGCGGCAAGCACGCAAGGGCGGCAGTCGGCGTCAGCAGCCTGCCGCTAGACAGCGCGGTTGAAGTGGAGTTTATAGTAGAAATCTAGGATATCTTGCCATCCAGAATCTTGATGAATTCCTGAAGCCTGTCTTTCGGGATCACTGCTCCACACGCCCTGTCGTGGCCGCCGCCGCTCCCGCCGAGCGAAGAGGCGACTTCATTGACCAGTCTGCCAAGGTGGACCTTGCATTCAGCCGAGCCGCGTATCGACACCACATAGGACTTGATATCTTCTTTTAGCTTGTAGACCATCGCGGCCGGCTTGCCTGAAGAGCCGAGAACAAAGTTGACCACCATACTTGACGACAGCTCGACCGTGCTTGGTGCGTGTGCAAGGTTGTCCAGCTCTACTATAGACTCCTTGATAGACTCGACGGCGTTTGCCACTTTCTTGGCGTATTTCTCGGCTATCTCAAAGCCATCCTTGATGTCGTGCGGGTACTTCATCTTGGCAAGCGTGTCTACTATTTTTACCAGAAATTCGTCGTTGTGCTGGCTGGCAGATATCATGTACGACAATGCGGTGGATTCTAGCATTAGGTACTGCCGGTCAAAGCGCGGGACTATGCCGGATGCAATCGGCCGGGTCTCCATGTAGTCTGTAAGAGCGCCCATTGCCGCGAAAAACGCGGCGTGCTCGGGCAGCTTTTTCCTGTACTTGCTGTATGCCTGAACGCTGGTGCATTCGTCCACGGTATGTACAAGCGTGACTCTTGCCTTTTTGAGCGCCTGCACGACTTCTTTGTTAATGTCGTGGTGGTCGATGTAAGTCACGTCGGCGCCGGCAGACGCTGCCTTTTCCAACAGCTCGACAAATTTGGCTTCGTTCTTTTTAGAGAGGCCGAGGTCGCACACGAACAGTTTCTCGATCTTGTCTGAAGCGACGACCTTTTCCAGCTTGCTGATGATGTTGGCATAATCGACAAGCACTACTGATGAAGCGTCAAACGCCGCCTTGATTATCGCGGCAGAGCATACTCCATCGGCGTCTTCCTTGTGTGACATGCAAACGACAGACATCTGGATTATTCTGAAATTTTGAAGCCCTGATTTAATGGTTCGTTAAATGAAAAAAGGAAAACGCTACCGTCGTGCAAAGGATCACAGCGTTGCTTTACGGTTGTTCTTTACGTATTTCCGGAGACTGCACGTAATTCCATGGCGCGCCCGCTGCCACCTATCAGTGGCTTACCACCAACGACGGTGGCGCGGACAAATCCCGGTATAGTGCGTTGGGCTGTTGGGAATGGCAGGCTGAACACCTCGCCGAAGCTTGGTGCTTACACCTCCATCCCATCAACGCTATCTTCTATAGCCGCCCTTCTCCTTGCGGAAGGCTGTCTTTTCTCGGGAAAGGCTTCGTCCTTAGATGCTTTCAGGACTTATCCTAAGCAGCTTAGCTGCTCAGCGTGCCCTGTCGGACAGCTGATAAACCAGAGGCTGCGCTGCCCTGTTCCTCTCGTACTAGGGGCAACTTCCCCTCAGACAA
>JAJPHX010000038.1 GCA_021325075.1 Nitrososphaeraceae archaeon
AGGTTGAGTTTGCACAACTGATGATAACAATAGTCAGTCGATCTAGCGCGGGATTAATAGATACGTCATTGCCGCAAACACGCCGGTCAATCCTATCAATGCAATAGTCAGCTTCTCTACTCTTTGTGAAGTGTTGAAGAGCCTCAAGCATTATTGGATGTGTGTCGAATTCCGTGCTAAAGCCTAGTAACTTGTCATTGCTAAAGGTAGACATGACATTAAAAGAAGTTGAAAAGGTAGAGGTCACCTGCCTTGTTGACAATAATGTAGACGTGCTTTTGCCAAGTACCGGGGTAGCTCGCCGGCCATCCATAGCAAAAAACTGGTATGACAAACCATTGGTAGCAGAGCATGGTTTCTGTGCCGCTTTGACATTACATAAAGATGGGATGAAACGCAGGCTGCTGCTAGATTCCGGCCTAGATCCCATGGCCGCTTCTCACAACGTGGATGCACTTGGGTTGGACCTATCTTCCTGCGAGTGTTTGATTTCAAGCCACGGGCATGTCGACCATGCAGGCGGCCTGCTCAACCTCCGAAACAAGCTGGATCAAAAACAGAAAATTCCGCTCGTCCTTCATGAATATGCCTTTAGAAACAGGCTGGTAAAGTTCCAAGACGGCAGGACGATAGATTTGCCGGCACCAGACAAGTCGCTTTTAGCCAAAGCACGGTACGAGATTGTCGAAAAGAATTCCCATATCTTATGGATCGATGACAGAGTCCTTGTCAGCGGGGAAATCCCAAGAACCAACGACTTTGAAAAGGGATTTCCCAATCACTATTCAGAGCTTGATGGTGAACTGGAAGCTGATCCATTGATCAAAGATGATCAGGCTGCCATTGTGAATGTCAAGGACAAGGGGCTGGGGGTTATCACGGGATGCGGGCACGCTGGAATAATAAACACCCTGCGTTATGCCAAAGAATTGACCGGGAAAACAGGATATACGCTGTACTTGGAGGAATGCACCTGTCCGGCGGATTGTTTAAACCGATAATTTCCAGAACTATTGAAGAATTGCAAAAATTAAAGCCAAGCTTCGTCGTGCCCTGCCATTGCTCTGGCTTTAAAGCTACCAGTGAAATAGCTAGAAAAATGCCGGATGCCTTTATTCAAAATAGCGTTGGAACTAATTACATATTCTGATTGATTATTTTCTCAGGACATCCAGAATCTGGATGATGTTTGCGTCAGTCTTGAACGCGCTCGTGTTAAGCGGCGTCCTTGACGCGGCAAAGCCGGCCGACTGCAACTTTTCAATTATCTTTTGTACAGAATGCGGGTTTGTCTTTAGCTTTGAAGAGATTTCGTCTGCCTTGAAGTAGTACGGCACTTCGCTTATCTCCTCTAGCGAGGCGTCAAGCACCTTCTTGCACCGCGTGTCAGGGTTCTGCGCGAGCATTTTTTTCACAAACTCTTTGTCGTGGAACGGCCCGGTCCAGAGCTGGCCGCCGACGCGGAGGCCGGTTTTGCACAGCTCGCACTTACTCTTGCCGTCATATTCCTTGGACGCAAAGCGGTGGCCGCAGTTGAAGCAGTGCATGATGTATCCGATGTTGCTGTACACGTCGTTTGCCTCGCTGCTGCTCACTGAAACGGTAGCATAGACTCGCAGGTAGTGCATCGTGGCGTGGACAAACACCGGCCTGATTGCCAGCTCGAGCCTTGAAGCGGTGAGCGCCAAAAGCGAGAGTAGCAGTCGCAGCGCGACTTCGTTCCCGTAGTCGTTGTTGAGCGGTCGCCCATAGTAGCGCCGAACGCATACTTCGGGGTACACCCCGCACAGCACAGCAGTATCGGTCGCGGTTATTGATACTAGCCCGCCGTCCAGCACTGCGCGAAGCACGCAGTCGATGTGCCTTGCAGGAGTGCCGAAAGGATCGAGGTCGACTATGCCAAATCGCTCGCCTTCGGCGTCGCCGTGCAGCAGGAACTTGCACACTTCATCGATTGAAAAGTGGCACTTTTCTGAAACAGAGTTTAGCCCTGCCGCCTCCTTTGCAGCCTCTATCGCGATAGAGTTGATGTCATTGCCGTAGACCTGCTCTATTTCCGGAATTTCTGTTGCCACCCGGAGCGCCCTCGCGCCGACGCCGGCGAATGAATCGGCAAATGTCTTGGCCGGAAGCGATAGCGCAATAGCCCGATATGCCAGCATCGACAGGTCGCGGTTGAGCCTGGCTGCAGGGTTGAAAAATGCAGGCGTCTTTGGCGGGACCTTGGCGGTAAGCGACAGTTCCGGGACGAGGAGCGTCGTCCTGCCCTCCACCGCCTTGACAAAGCCTACTGCCACTTGGCAGCATTGATTGATGCGATATTTATAGCAGAAACAGGTATCCCCTATTTACAAGCGCAATTGATAATAAATACCCCGCAAACAGCATACCTGGCAATAATTTGCGATTGCAGGACGACGGCATTCTAGTAGGCGGGGTTGACGAAGCAGGCAGAGGCTCCATCATTGGCCCGCTGGTGGTTGCAGGCATCAGCGTGCGGGAGACGAAAATCGCGCAGCTGAGGGAGATGGGCGTAAAGGATTCAAAGATGCTGACTCCAAGGGCCCGGGCCAGACTTTTTGGCGAGATAATTAAAGTGGCAGACTCTGTCTGCATACGCAAGATAACCCCTGTAGAGGTGGACGGCAGCGTGTTCCTCAGGGGCCTCAACAGGCTGGAGGCAAAGGTCATGGCCAACGTGATAAACAACATCGGCGCCGAAGAGGTCTATGTGGACTGCTGCGACATCAACCCGGACAGGTACAAGAGCTACATGGAGAGCCACCTGACATGCAAGCCAAAGCTCCATTCGATGCATCACGCAGACTCGATAAACGTTGTTGTGTCTGCCGCGTCAATAGTCGCCAAGATAACAAGAGACCATGAAATTCAAGAGTTGCGCAGCAAGCACCGAAACATCGGCAGCGGCTACCCGTCAGATGAAAAAACGATGAGTTTCATCAAGAGGTGGGTCGCCAAGAACGGCAGCGCTCCCGAGTTTGCCAGAAAATCGTGGAAGCCGCTGAGGCTCATGCTAGAGCAAGTGGCACAGTGCAAGCTTTAAGGTTTGTAGACGCAATAAATCATGCCGTGGTCCTTGTCAAAAGGATCAAGGTTGATTATCTGGTCTACCTGAAACCCGCTTTTTTCAAGCTTCGCCGCTTCCTGCATAATTACTGCGCGTGGCTCCATCGTCACGTCAATGCTCCGCGTCTTTATCACTAGCAGCATCACACCTCCCTGCTTCAGGTAAGCAACACAGTTGGCAATCGCGATGTCTGTCTGGTCTGGCTGCGCGATGTCGCAGTAGACGACGTCGACCTTGCCAAACACCGAGAAATATGACTGCGGCCTCCTTGCGTCTTCCAGTATCGGCATCACGTTCTTGCGCTTTGACGCAACGTTTTCGATGAGCTCCCTTGCAACCCGCGTCGCCGGCTCGACTGCGAAGACGATGCCGCCCGGGCCGACGATGTCAGAGACGTGGCTCACGGTCGTGCCAGTCGACGCGCCAAGGTACAGCACCTTGGTCCTGTTTTTTATCGGCATGTTTTTCATGCCTTTTTTCAGGGAAGCAGCAAGCTTGCTCCTGAATGGGTCCCACAGCCGGTATTCCTCGCCGTCTTGCTTCACCAGTTTTTCTCCGTAGACGTTGTCCCCCTTCACGAGGTTGAGAGTGGCGGCGTTTTTCTCGCCGTTGATTGAAATCCACCTAATAGCGTCGTCTTCCAAATCTCTTTCTTCTGTCCTTCTTCTTTCTAGTATCACGTTTATCTCTATCTCCGCCACCAAAGCTGCGACCGCGTTCGCTGCTGCCGCGGTAGCGGCGCTCACCACTGCCTCCATATTCTTGCTGGCGCTGCGTGTGCTCCCTGTATTTCCTGTCCCTTTCCTTCTCCGGCACTGGCTCCTTGTACTTCTCCCTGATCTCGGCGATGCGGGTGTTCAGCTTGTCAGAAATGCCACTATCCTTGCCCTCGTGGCGGTAGTAGTCAATCCTTGCGGCTATCGCTACCTTTGACGCGATTGCCCTTGCGATCTTGCCCCGCTGCCACTTTGGCGCGGAATGAATGAGAGGATGCTGGAAGAGGAGGCCGTGCTTTGGCGGGCGCGCCCCTGTCTTGAGCGCGCGGAACAGCGCCTTTTCAGCGCCCAGTACTTGAATTGTGCTGGCAGGTAGCATTGCAAGCCTTGCCAGGCTACCGGCCTTGGCGATTATCCTTGCGCCTACAGACGCAGTCAACAGCTCCTTTACGTTTGGAGCGACGGTTTCCATCGCGACTTCAATATGATCTGACAAGACCCTTCTAAGATCGGACTGCACGATCACCTGATCCGCAAGTCGCTTGACAATTGCAAGGTTCTCCGGCGTCATGTCGCCTCCCCGGCTCCTCTTTGCCCCGTCAAGGATTATCTCTACTTTCTTGTCCTGCATCCCGGCGCTCTGCAGGACTTCTGCGGTGATGTTCTCCCGTAAGCCCGCCCTGCTTGCAATCTCGGCGTACGCCACCAGGCTCTGCACAAGGTTGTCAAGTTCTGGGAAATGCAGACCGTACCACTCTCTCATCCTCGCGCCCACCGTGTTGATTATCTTGTCCAGCTCGTCCAGCGCGTTTATCGACTGGATGATGTGAAGATCGAGCTTCTCTGAAGCTTCCTTTACCCGGGACGACGAAAGCTGGATGGCAAACTCGCGCAGCGACTGCATCGCCTCTGCTTCATTGGCGGCAAAGCCGGCCTTGACAATATAATCCGGCTTGGTTCCCTGGATTGATTGCTGCTGGTCCTCGGGCATGGTCTGGCTGTTCAATCCTGCTTGACGGAGAACGGCTGCCACGCTTGCGTCGCTTGCAGATACGGAATCAAATGAGCGCAACTTTTCGATAAACGGCTTGATCTCTTCAGGCGTCGCGCCGCTCTTTAGCAGCCTGTATGACCTTATCGCGTTGTCAAACCTCTTTGACGCCACCAAGCTGCCGCTCTGGTCAAACGCGGCTATGCCAGGCTCTAGGAGGACTACTGAGCAGGAGTTGTTTGCCATTCTCAGAACCACCTACAATACAGCCATTAAAAAAGATAGCATTACCCAAACGAATGAATACTTGCATTCCTATGGCATCACGATGGGCCTCGCAGGCAGCGACAGAAAAGAGCTGGAATCACTCATCAAGGCCGCAGTGCACGAAGCAAAGACCCCGGTCGGCCTTGCGCGCAGGATGATGCCGACCCAGGGAAACATCGAGGACTTTGCGTACGGCCTTGCCTCCGGCATGGTGATAGGCAATTTTATCGCGCTCTTCCAGAGCAGGAACGGGAGGCAGCCGGATAAGGACGAAATCGCGGACCTGTTTTCCATAATGATGGTCAGGATGCCGCGCCTTAGGATGGCTATAATGAAGGAGCTCGACCTGCGCTGATAATGTGTAAACATTTATCTAACGAATGGCATAAAATGCACACGCATTGCTGAATAAAAAGTCCAGCCTGCCCTTCGCCATGAAGGATCTCATAATTGTCATCGCGGGCGTTTTAATCGTCATTTTCAGCATCTGGATCGCGCTTGGCACCCTGAACCCGTTCTACGTGGTTTCAAGCGAAAGCATGGTGCCGGTTCTAAAGGTCAATGACGTGCTTGTCGTGAGGGACGGCGGGACGTTTGACCAGCTCAAGGTGGGCGA
>JAJPHX010000161.1 GCA_021325075.1 Nitrososphaeraceae archaeon
GGCGGGAAAGGTCATCTGGCTTTCTTCTATTTGATGTAACACTTAAGGGACCTATGGCCATTGACTAAAATCCCAATTTTATTGAATATGGTACAACAACCTGTAATAACGCAGCTTGCCCGGTGCACTACTAATATGACCATAAAATCCGATGATGTAACAGATAAAGACACTTTTTTGTGCATGATCTGCCAGCAAGTGTTTGGAGAATACGATGGCCTTCAGAGCCATTATGACCTTGAGCATAACAAGACTCGTAAATCGAAGAAGCCCTAATTTCATGCTAATCAATATCTATGTGATTCTATCCTATGAATTCTGAATGCTTTGTAGGTTCTTACCACTAATTCGCATTTTTCACACCTGTAGTGAAGAGAATGATGCCCATTTGGAAGAAAGGCATTATATTTTTTCACAACCCTTGGAATAGTCCTTGAATGTGCCATATTGTTTCCATCGACCTTCACACTCTCGTTATTTCTACTTTCGTATCGGAGATTGGAAAGAATATCTGCTGTTCCATGATAGCCATACTTGCTGGAAGAAATGAGGATAAAGAGATTTTTCTTCCTTGAAACTTCAAGCGGATATTATGGAAGGCATTGTTCTTTCTCTAATGATATCTAGCGCCGTTCTGATGTAGGCGTTTGTAAAGAGGGAAGGCAATTCTATCCGTCTTTCTATGGGGAGCAAGTTGTTAAGCTCACGAAGCATCGTAATTCGCTTGTTGATATCGTGCTCTTCTCGAATAGCGGATATACGAGATAAGATGAACTGAAAAGAGTTGTTATTCATGTATTACTTACGTCAATTGAGCTTAAAAGCAAGTCAGAGCAATCGTATAGAAAGTCCATGGAAGCACCGCCATCCCAGCCACAAGGGGCATTTTACCAACTCTGGCTTATTCTATTTGGCTTCCACAGGCTTGCAGTAAGCACAAATGAGCTAGATATAACATAGCTGGCTCTTTGGGTGGAGGGAGGTCAAGACCTTATGATAGATGAATGGCTATTTTGAAATTATTCGCCATTCTACCGGAAGTGATGACGCCAGGCTAGAGCTGCCGAGTCAGCTAAGATAGTTCTTATCAACAATGACCTTCTTTTATAGTGGGACAGCATATTGTAAAAGTAGAGATGTCTTATCGACCTAGAATAATACACACAGACCACAATCCCACTCACTACAATCATGCGACTCATTTGTTTACTAACAAATCCGGGAATTTTGAGACGCTATTTGAAGCAAAAGCAACAGAATGGATCTGCGAAAAATGCAAAAAAGGTTTCAGGACGAAGGTCAAACTTCATTCTCACCGTAACACGATTCATTCTTACTAGAATTATTCCGTGCTTCAGGAAGCAATGCGTAAACGAGACCTACTCACCGGGAGAGTTGAGGACTCCCGACTTTCAGGCGTGGAACTAGCTAGCGGCTACTAGCGTAATTTTCTCACAGCTATCGCTTATGCTCGCTTCCAGTCATTCGCTCCGGGGTGTTCAAAACTAGAATCTAGAAGACACGACCATCATTGTTAGGTAGAAGTTATGCGGTTGGATTACTTGCAGTTTCAAACCGTCATGATAATCGAATATTTCATCTAATACCCGAATGTACTAGTGTTTTATTCGCAATATCTAATATTGAATGTATGTTTTATTTTACCGGCTGAATGAAGAATCGGAGTCGATACGAAGTCATTGCCGCTATACTCAAGTCTGTAAACAAGGAAGAAACCCGCACCAAGATAATGTACAAGGCCATGCTGAGCAACGACCAGTGCAAGCTGTACCTTGATTCGCTTATCAAGAGTGGACTTGTACAGGAAGTAAACAATGGCGACAAGCTGCTCTACAAGATAACTGCAAAGGGCGGCAGGTTCATGGCGTACTATGACCAGATGAAGGAGCTTTTGCCTGTAGGAATAGAGGAAAACTTGGCAGACGAGTACTATCACCTGAGCACCTAGACGACAGGTTCGAGATTTATCTGATACCCGCCGCCAGACTCATCAAAAACTACTGAATACAGAGTTGATGCAGGGACAAGCGACTGCAAAAAGAGCGTGTCATTTATCATCAAAAGCCGCAGGTGAATGTCCGAAACTTCTGACAGGTATTCCAGCATTTCCTTCTGCGAGCGGCTTATAACCGCTACCGAAAAGTCGCTGGTCCTTGCGGCAGACATCAGGTGCTCCATCCCATCCCTGACATCCTTTGGGCTGCGATAGGATTTTTGCATAATGTCCGTCCCCATGATGTTCAGCAGGAACTTGCCGGGGTACTTGTGTTTGATTGCCGCGACAGCCGCAAGCGAATAGTCGGCATGCTGCTTTTGCACCGGCACTATCAAGTTGTCCGCTAGGCCCTTTACCTTGTCCGTCCACAGTATCTTGAAGAGGCTCTTTTTGCTTGCCGGAAGGTGCGGCCCCATGTAGCCCATTATCGCTTGCGGGTCCACCCAGTCAAACGGCTGGAACAGCACAGGGTTTCCGCTTGATAGAAAATTTGACACCAGCCTTCCAAGAAACGCCATTGCGACTGCCGTATTGACATGCGAGTCAAGTTCAAGCAGGACCACGCCCTTTTTGGGCAGTCCCCCGCCAAGGGCGTGGTCCAGCACAGGATAGCCGCTCTTGACATAGTTGTGGGTAAGTGCAAGCTCCCTGCTTGAAAGTGGCTTTTTGCTTGCCGGCTGGAGCATAAGAGGCTTGTATGGCGCAAAACTCCGGAACATCGTGTTTTCAAGCGTGTAGACGTATGATGGTCTGTCGATCCTCACACCGCGCAGTTTTAGCATGAATATCTCCCTTACCTTTACGCTGTCATAGTAGCTCTGCTTCAGCTCCACGATGCCATCAACTAGAAAGTCAAGCGTGGTGTCGGTTGGGTGCTCGCTTATGAATATCAGTTTGGCTCCTGCCCTCTCCCTCCATGTCTGGAGGACCCGTTCGTTGTTCAAGCGCGCTTCCTTGTCCATGAAGGAGGCTATTGCGTCCCAGCTGTCGATTATGATTATTGGCGACTTGCTGTCCATCAGCTGATTTGTGATGCGCTCAAAAAGAGATTCCGGCTCGTCGAGCCTCGCATCTTCAAAAGACGGCATCAGCCCGTATTCTATCGCCGATCCGTCGCCCGGGTTTATGTCTTTTGGCTGCTCAACAAACCTACCTAGCCATGGGTAGTACTGGAACAGCTGCTTTGGAGAGATCCTTGTCGAAATGTAGAAAAAGTTGTTATTACTTTCAAGCGCGCGCAAGATGGTGAGCGCAAGCGTAGTCTTGCCCGTGCCGGCAAAGCCTTTTATCAAAAGCGAATAGGTGTCGCGCTGGATAAATCGCAAGAGCTCGTCAGGCATGTGTATTTGCCCGTCGTTCATCTTGGCATCTGTGTTTTGTTCTACCATGCACTATTCACTACGTGTTATTGTTTTGGCAAAAGCCGCTCATCCGGGTTAATGTTTAGTGATGTAACTGTTCCTTATTAAATATTCAGATAATATTTCGAATCATTGCCTCGCCTGAGGCTTTAACAATATTATACCACGTCAGCAGGCATATTGGCAATTGGAATTTGAAGATGTATGGCTTGAGGTAAGGGCGTGCGTGCAGGAGAGCAACTCAATTGCGAGCATTGACAGCAGGATCCTTGAAGTGCCTGCCCTGTCAGAAGTCCTCGAAGCTGCCGCAAACACCAACGCAAAGCACTCGTCTGACATGTGGGACTATTCGCGCAGGCTTTTCGCAGGCGAAGTTGACCAGATAAAAAAAGCAATAGAATTCAGCAGTAAAGTGGAGGATGAAAAATCCATCTCGCTTTCTG
Organism: Nitrososphaeraceae archaeon; assembly: GCA_021325075.1. Taxonomy (GTDB): domain Archaea; phylum Thermoproteota; class Nitrososphaeria; order Nitrososphaerales; family Nitrososphaeraceae; genus Nitrososphaera. Next base: position 3,822 of record JAJPHX010000161.1, read on the forward strand.
CCAACGTGTCATACAGGGGCTCCTGCTACACCCTCACGCTGTTTGCGATTAAAAGATTAAGCCAGTAACGTATTTATTGTAATTAACTAGTCTTGAGTCCTACGTATCGCTATGGTAATTAATGAGGAATTACTTGCGGCTAGGAAAAAGGTTGCTGAAAAGCGACCCAAGTTCATCAGGCAGGAAAGCTGGAGGTACGACAGGCTTGCCGAGAACTGGCGAAAGCCCAAGGGAAAAGACAACAAGATGAGGAAGCAAAAGGCAGGAGTGCCGGCAATAGTCAAGGTTGGCTATAGGGGTCCAAAGGCAGCAAGGGGACTTCACCCATCAGGATATACAGATAACGTCGTTCACAACATATCTGAGCTGGCAAAGTTAGATCCGAAAAAGGATGCGGCAAGGATTGGCCACACCGTAGGCAAGAAAAAGAGGATTGAAATTATCGCCAAGGCGACGCAGCTGGGAATCAAGATGCTCAATGCAGGCAAGCTGGCACCAAAGAAGGAAGCAAAGGAGAAGGAAACTTAATGGTAGTCAATATTGCAAAAAAGCGCGAGCTCGTTGCAAGGATACTTGGAGTCGGCGCCAACAGGATCCGCTTCGAGCCTGACAGGCTCGAAGACGTGGCCGACTCTATCACGCGTGACAACATCCGCTCGCTTGTAAAGGCAGGCGCAATTTGGACCGTCCAGCCGCAGGGCACTTCAAGAGGCAGGGCGGCAGAAAAGCGCTCGGTGTGGAAGGTTCACGGCAAGGGCGCAGGCTCAAAGAAGGGCAAAAAGACCGCAAGGGTTGGCAAAAAGGCAGTCTATGTCGTTAGAATAAGATCGATGCGCTACCACCTGAAGGTGCTGAAAGAAAGAAAAGACATCACCAACGAGGTGTACTGGCAGCTATACAAGAAGGTCAACGGTGGCCAAGTAAGATCGCTTGCTCACCTGCGCGATCTGGTAAAGGAAGCCAAGACCCGTTAAGACAAGCTTGCAAGGTCGACTCTGCACCTTGCAAAGTTTTCCACCATGCCATCTGAAAAGCGCAGCCCCTCTTTTGTCAACAATTCCTTTTTCATTGTTTTTCCAAACGCATAGCCGCCGATGTCGCCGTTTGACATGACCACCCTGTGACAGGGGACAACAAAGGGGCGAGGATTCTTGTTCAGTATCCGGCCGACTGCGCGTGACGCTCCGGGACAGCCAAGCGCCTTTGCGATGTCGCCATAGGTCGTTATCTTGCCTTCAGGTATACGTCGTAAAATGCCATAGACGTCGCTTGCCTTCAATTGTTGCTTTTGCACATGCAACAATTAGTAAAGGATGTATTTCAAAATAGCGCTAGACCCTGTATATTTCCAGCTCAGTTCTTTCAGCCATCTTGATTATCCTTTCTCTCTGGCTACCAAGGCCTTTGCTGTCTATTACAACATGCGTGACCCGCTCGACGCTCTTTTCAACCATCTGGGCAAGCATGCATTCATCTATAGCTTCCAAGTTGTGCTTTGATGCCACCGCCGCCAGCCCAAACTCGGATTCGAGCAGCATCTTGTTGAACTTTGTCGGGTAGTGTGTTCCGCCAAGCGCTACTCCAACGTACTTGCAGCGTTCTACTCCATTCTCCAGCATTCCAAGCAAAGAATCGCACATCACTCCTGCAGCATTGCTGTCAGCCCACTGCTTTTCTGACGAGCCAAGCTCCACAAATAAGACGGGCTTTTTCAGCGATGTGGGCCCATGGTGCGTCGCCTCTATGATTATGTCGTATTCAGAAACCCTCTGCCGCGCGGCAGTTATCGCCTTCAGATATCCCTTTTGCAGGCCAGGATAGGATATAGCTATCTCTTTTGGGTTCCCACCATAAGGGTTGTCTGCAAAATTACCGGTGCAGTGGCAGGTAAGCGTTGGGATAGCGCTGTCAGATTTGTGCTTTGAGAGAAATATGAAAGAATTCGCCTCCGGGTAGATTTCATCAAGGTTTTCAAGGTTGAGCAGGCTGCCGTCGTGGACGTGAAGTTTGACGTTCTTGTGGTAGCTTGAGACGAGCGGTTCACTATCTCTACCGGTAAAGCCCATGCTGCCCTTGAGGTAGCTTATCATCGTCGCACCTGCCAAGTCCTGTGTTGAGGCTACCAAGATGTATTCGTGCAATTCACATTGTCTGCAAACAGTTGTAATTTTAGCATTATTCCGCCCAAGTAAATTTATAAATTGCATCAGACCTCCGCATAGATGACAAAGATGAGCGATAAGTTAGATGAAGCCCAAGAGGATGACAGGGGGCTTGAAAATATCAATTTAGACGACAATAATAATAATTCTGAAGGAGAGACCGCCGAGGTCCAAGCCGTTACTCAAGTGGAAAATACTAAAGAACAGCCGGCGGAAGCACCACCGGCTCCGGCAGCACCGCAAGTGGCAGACAAGCCTGCAAGCGATTCCAAGTTCTTTGCCATCCGTACCACCGGTGGCCAGGAGAGGGTCGTTGCAAGCCAGATCCAAGTGAGGGTGAACGCCAAAAAGATAGGCATTCGCTCGGTTATGGTGCTTGACAGCTTTAAAGGCTACATCATTGTCGAGGCTCCAGATTCCAATGTGGCATATGAAGCGCTCGCTGGCATAAGGCACGTCAGGGGCCAGATAAGGGGCGACCTGCCGTTCAAGGACATCGAAGGGTACCTCGTGAAAAAGCCAGTAGTGTCAGAGCTGAACATCGACGACACTGTAGAGGTTATCGCCGGCCCGTTCAAGTCCATGAAGGCCAAGATAACCCGCGTCGACTATGAGAAGCAGGAAGCAACAGTTGTGTTACTCGACTCGCCATACCAGATACCGGTAACAGTTGACGCCAATTATCTCAAAAAGATAGCACACTAGGGCAATTCCTGCACCGGAACTGAACGATTAAATAAAGAAGAATGGCAAAATTTCACCATCCGAGCTTTCGGTGTTATATAATTGATAGTTGACCTGAACGTCAAGGGCAAGCGTGCCATCGTTATAGGCGGCGGAACGGAAGGCGTCAGGAAGGTGCGCGGGCTCTTAGGCCAGGATTGCAGGATAACTGTCATCAGCAACAGAGTCAACCGCTATCTGACGGATCAGGCAGGGCTTGGCAGGATCGAATTGGTCAAGGCCAGCCTGAAGAACGCAAGCATACTTGATAATTATAATGATGTATTCTTGGTGCTTGCGGCCACCAACGACCGCGAGCTTAACAGGAGGCTTGTAGAGAAAGGCGGGGCGATGGGCGCGTTTGTCTACGCTGCTGACGACCCGGCGGTCAGCGACTTCTCCTATGCTTCAGTAATCAATATTGAAGGGGTGATGCAGGTCGCGATCTCCACCTCTGGCAAGAGCCCAATAATGGCCCGCAAGGTGCGGATAAGGGCCGAACGGGTGCTCCGAAAGATAATCAAAAAGTCAGACATCGAAAACGCAAAGTTGCAGGAATTCGCGCGTCAGGCCGCGCGGCCAAGGATCAAGACTGTGGGAGAGCGGAAGGAGTTCCTGTATTCTCTGATAAAAGACGAGAGAATCCAGAACCTTATTAAGGAAGACAGGATTGAAGATGCTAAAAGCGCGACTCTGGAGCTGTTGCAAAAATGGGGGAGAAGAAGCAAATGACGGCAGCCATCAAGACCACGCCACCAGCCGCAGCGCTTGTCCAGATTGTCAACGCAAGGATCACCTACAGGAACGCTCCTATCCACCTGCTTGAAAAATTTACTTTCAAAGACGTTGATGGCGCCCACAAGTCTTTCTTAAAGACAGGCTTTGATGAATGTGTCATTTTGCAGACCTGCAACAGGGTAGAAGTGTTTGCCGCATCAAAAGATTCTGGCGAGAGCGAGCTTGTCGAGCAGTGGGCGGCCACCTCAGGGCTGTCTAGCAAGGACTTTGCAACAATCGAAGTCAGCAAGGGCAAGGACGCAGTGATGCACCTGATGAAGCTCGCTTCGGGACTTGACTCTCTGGTTGTCGGCGAAGACCAGATCCTAGGCCAGGTAAGGCGCGCCTTTGAATTTTCACGCTCTAACCGCTATGCAAGTTCCAACCTCTCGGTGATATTTGACAGGGCACTCAAGGTCGGAGGCAGGGTCAGGACCGCCACGGGCATAAACAAGGGCAACGTGTCGATAGCCTCCATCTCGGTAAACATTGCCGAGGAATACTTTGACGATCTGAAGGGCAAGAACATCCTGCTCATCGGGACAGGCGAAGCGGCAAGCCTTGTCGCAAAAGTACTCAAAAAGCGCGACGTCAACTTTATGGTCACAAGCAGGGCGCCAGACAGGGCCCAGTCTTTTGCCGACACTGTGGCAGGCACGCCAATACCGTTTGACAGCGCGCTTGAAATGCTCCACAGGGTAGACCTTATTTTCACGGCCACCCAAGCGCCATACCGCCTGATCACGTTTGAGCGAATTGAAAAGGCGATGAAGAGCAGGAAAGACGGCATGATGATCTTTGACCTGTCAAACCCAAGGACGGTGGACGAAAAAGTCACTGCCATCCATGGCATCAAGCTGATAAACATGGACCAGATCGCCGAGCTTGTCGGCAAGAACATGCGCTCAAGAATTAAAGAGATCAATTCTGCTGAAAAGCTGATAGACAGCGAAATGAAGTCGGTTGACACCATGATGAAGAGGATGAAGGCCGAGCCGGTGGTCATTTCGGTGTTCAAGAGCGTGGACTCTATCAGGGAGCGCGAGTTGAAAAAAGCGCTGTCGATGCTTGGCAAAAAGCTTGGGCCGGAAGAAGCCAAGGTAATAGAGCATCTCTCCAATGCAATAGTCGAAGGCGTGCTTTCAACTCCGATGAACAACCTGAGAAAGGAGATCGAGGAAGGCGAAAGCGAAGAGCTGATGAAAATAGTAGCCAAGTTGTTCAAGTATGAAGAAAAGCAGTAATAGCAAGTCCGGGAATGCTTTTCCAAACGTCAGGCTGCGCAGGCTGAGAACCAGCCCCGCAATCAGGGACCTTTTCCAGGAAACCCGCCTTTCAGCCAAGGACCTGATAGCTCCAATTTTCGTACAGGAAGGGCTGAAAAAGCCGGAAGCAATAGAATCGATGCCCGACATTCAGAGGATACCACTATCAAGGCTTGCTGGCGAGGTTGAGCGCATCTCCGACCTCGGCATCAGCGCGATAATCCTCTTTGGCCTGCCCTCTCGCAAAGACGCGGAAGCTACTTCGGCCTTTGACGATAATGGCATAGTGCAACGCTCTGTGGAACTTGCACGCAAGCAGTTCGGCAGCAGGATGGCGATAGTGACTGACGTATGCTTGTGCCAGTACACGTCGCACGGCCACTGCGGGCTTGTCTTTAACAAGAAAATAGACAACGACAGGAGCATAGACACTTTGGCAAAAGTGGCAGTCAGCCACGCAAGGGCGGGTGCAGACATTGTCGCGCCATCGGCCATGATGGACGGGCAGGTGCAGGCCATACGCAAGGGCCTTGACGACGCAGGCTACACAGATGTTGCAATAATGGGATACTCTGCCAAGCAGGCATCTCCACTGTATGCGCCGTTCAGGGACGCGGCGCATTCTGCCCCGGAGTTTGGCGACAGGCGCACGTACCAGATGCCCTTTTCAAACGCAAAAGAGGCGATGCGCGAGATAGAGACAGACATCGCAGAAGGGGCCGATATCATTATGGTCAAGCCTGCGATCCCGTATCTTGATCTCATCCACCGCGCAAGGCAGGCTACCAACCTCCCGATCTGCGCCTACAGCGTCTCCGGCGAATACGCGCTGATAAAGGCGGCTGCGATGAATGGATGGGTTGACGAAAACGCGGTCATGACTGAATTTCTGACTTCGATCAAGAGGGCCGGAGCAGACATGATAATAACGTACCAGGCAAAAAAGATGGCAGAACTCCTCAGGCAGTAGTTCAGGTTTTTATGGTGGCACGCGCCATCATGTCTTGATGTTTGCAGCCGACACCGGTTCAGAGCGGGCCACAAGCATTGAAGACTACCAGAATACCTGCACCGAGTTTATCATCGACATCAGCCGCGACTACATGGACTGGGTCGACCGCTACCAGCTGGGCGAGCAGGAAACCGCAAGGAGGAAATCAGTGATAAACAGTATTGTAAAGACGACTAACGACTGGATAGCAAGGTACGCCAACACGATCAAGAAGGTGGACATTGTCATGAACGACGGCGTGAACAAGATGGCAGAAAACACCGCCGGTTACCCTTTCAAGTTCGATGTTCTCGTCAGCAATGGCAGCCGCTACACTACTCACCCGGCAGGCGGAGAGGTAAAGTTAAACGTCAAGGCGACTCCGAGGCCGGGACGTCTTGCGCGAATCGGCAACTACCATAAGGATCAGTTGTTGCTCATAAGCGCGAGCTCGCCGGTGAACTTTTCAATTAGTAAGGAAAGCATGCAAGGCGCAGACATACTTGACGACTACATCATCATCGACGCCAAGGGCTGCAAGAAACACGATCTCATTTCTGTCACGACGGTGGTTGAAGAAGTTGAAGGCGAGTACGTGACTGAAAGCAGAGGCTATTCTACGATAATACTGCTCGTGTAGTACGCTTTAAATAACGTGTCAGTATCGATATTTTTCGTGCGACGGTCGTCCAGTTTGGTCTAGGACATCAGATTGCCAATCTGGTAACCCGGGTTCAAATCCCGGCCGTCGCA
>JAJPHX010000098.1 GCA_021325075.1 Nitrososphaeraceae archaeon
ACTCTTTCCAGCGCGCACGAGGTAAAGGCAAGGGGCGCCAAGATAATCGGCATTTCAAACGCGCCAAACGACGTCTATGACGCAATGGTAGAGATACCAAAGATGGACAATGAGCTGCTGTATCCACTAATAGAGATCATACCGCTCCAGCTGTTCTCTTACTACCTTGCGCTGCAAAACAACGCGGACCCGGACTTTCCGCGCAATTTGGCCAAGTCAGTCACAGTCAGGTAAAATTTCAGCAGCTAGCTTCACCGGCAAAAGCTCCGGCAGGCGCCGGAACTCGCCATTTCTACAGATGCTTTGACATAGAGGTTCCGGATAGACCAATCATCAACTCATCTTTTAACCTCCGGATAACATGGTTAGCCTAGCTCAACCTTGTCACTATTCCAGACCATGAACGCCATAAAGGATGAAGCCTTGAATGGAGTTGTATGCCCGATTGTAATCAGGCTTGGGATTCAGGCCATACCTATGGCTTCCCTGCTGGTAGGCGAGGCCTCATTGAGCTACGTTCTCCATTACGGGGTGATCCTTCCCTCACCGATAGGCATCGAGCTTATGGAATTCCCCGCCAGAATGATATACATCTTGAAGTTCAAAAAATCCGCAATTATGGGGCTAAGAACAATCAGCAAAGCGTTGCTTCCCTGACCTGTTAAGAAAATGAAATGGCATCAACCAATCTAGTTTGATAGAAATTACCATAAAAGTATAATTAGTTTACCTGTGTGAACATAGCAGAGAGGATGGCAGCAACCAGCGAAGAAGTGACTTGCGAGAACTGCGGCAACCCGATTGATGCCTGCATGTGCGCCTGCCCTTATTGCGGTCAGGTGGACTCGTGCGAATGCTGCCTCTACGACGCTGCGACAGGCGGATAGCTCTAAAGCATTAAAAGAAGGACAGGAGAAGAATTCGTATCCATGGTAGAAAAGACAATAACAAATTCCCTGAGCTGGGTCATCGGCGGCGCTCAGGGAAGCGGCGTCGATTCTGCTGCAAACATCTTTTCCCGCGCCTGCGCCGGCGGGGGCTTGCACGTATTTGGCAAGCGCGAATACTATTCAAACATCAAGGGCGAGCACAGCTACTTTACTGTCAGGGTGAGCGAAAAGCCGGTGCACTCCCACATCGACGAGATTAACATGCTAGTCTCGTTTGATGCTGAAACTGTCTTCCGCCACTTTGAGGACGTGACAGAAGGGGGCGCGATAATATACGATCCAGAAAATGCCGAGATCCTGATCGATGAAGTGCCGACCATCGATGACCAGGCGGCTGCGCGGATAAAAAAGACCCTGCAGGACGCCGGCTTTGGGCTTAAGGTGCAGGACGCCCTAGAGCACGCAAAAAAGCGCGGCATAACCATATTTTCAATCCCATTTTTTCAGATATTGCAGGAATTTGCGCAAAAGGCAAACGACCCTGCGCTTGGCAAGCTGACAAGGATGGTCAACGTCATGGCGCTATCGGCCTCTATGGCCATAATGGAATTTGACAGCAGTGTTCTTGCAGGTGCGATCAGGTTCATATTCAGAGCAAAGCCCAAGGTCGCGGAGCTGAACGTCAATGCCGCGGCGCATACGTACAGTTATGCAAAGGCCAAGTTTGGAAACACTAACTTCCGCTACCGCCTGAAGACTAGGCCAATAGACAAGGACATGATAATCGTGCAGGGCAACCAGTCTTCTGCGATGGGCAAGATGGTTGCAGGCTGCCGGCTCCAGACCTACTACCCGATCACGCCCGCCTCAGACGATAGCGAATTTCTTGAAGCAAATGAGATACTCGATCTCTACGATTCTGGCAAGAAAGGCTCGACTGTAGTAATCCAGACGGAGGACGAGATTGCCGCAATCGCGATGGCGATCGGAAGCGCGCTGACAGGGGCGCGTACCGCCACTGCAACATCCGGCCCGGGGTTCTCGCTTATGGCCGAGGCACTTGGCTGGGCAGGCATCAACGAAGTGCCGGTGGTGATATCCCTCTACCAGAGGGCCGGCCCATCAACAGGGCTTCCAACCCGGCACGAACAGGGCGACTTGATGTTTGCGATAAACGCGGGGCACGGCGAGTTTCCAAGGATAGTGCTTGCGTCCGGCGACATCGAAGAGAGCTTTTACGACACTATCAAGGTGTTCAACTTTGCAGACCGGTACCAGATGCCGGTGATCCACATGCTTGACAAGGCCATAGCAAACAGCGTCACCACCTGCAAAAATTTTGAACCGGGCAAGATTGCGCTAGACAGAGGTTCGCTTGTACACACCGTGACAGACGCGGACAAGGGTATTGCAGGCAACTATCTGAGGTTCAAGCTGTCAGACAACCCTGTCAGCCCGCGGGTAGTGCTTGGTACAAAGGACGCGATATTCTGGAACACGGGCGACGAACACACCGAAGAAGGCCACATCACAGAAGACCCGGAGCTCAGGGTGCAAATGATGGACAAGAGGATGGACAAGCTGGAGCTTGCGCTAAAGGAAATCCCTGACGAGGACAAGGCTGTCTCTTATGGCAGCGGCGACGTCGTCATCATAAGCTGGGGCTCCACCAAGGGCGCGATACTCGATGCAATGGACAAGCTGGCAGAAGAAGACATCAAAGTCAGGTTCGTGCAGGTAAGGCTCATGAGCCCGTTCCCATCAGAGCTTGTCAAAACAATGCTAAAGGACGCAAAAAAAGTGATAGACATCGAGATGAACTACACGGGCCAGCTTGCCGCACTGATAAGGCAGAACGTCCAGCGCGACTTTGACTACCAGATAGTGAAATACAACGGCAGGCCGATGTCGCTAGACGAGGTTTATAACGCTGTAAAGCGAATAGTAAGTGGTAAAAATGTCCCAAGGAGACAGGTGCTAAAAATTGGCACTTAAGCTGGCAGACTACAAGACAGAGGTCCACAACGACTGGTGCCCAGGATGCGGCGATTTTGGCATACTAAACGCCATCCAGATGGCTCTTGCGGACATGCAGCTTCCAAAGCACCGCGCAACGATATTCTCCGGCATCGGGTGCTCTGGCAAGACGCCACACTTTATCAAGACCTACGGCATTCACACGCTGCACGGCAGGGTGCTTCCGTTTGCGCAGGGTGCAAAACTTGCAAACCCGGATCTTGAAGTGATCGCTGTTGGAGGCGACGGCGACGGCCTTGGCATCGGCGCGGGCCACTTTGTGAGCGCGGGCCGCAGGAACGTCGACATGGTCTACATCATATTCAACAACGCGGTCTACGGCCTGACAAAGGGGCAGGCGTCGCCCACGTTGAAACTTGGCATGAAGACAAAGTCGCTTCCACAGCCAAACGTCAACAACTCTGTCAACCCAATCGCGCTTGCGCTGGTGTCAGGGTTCACATTCCTTGCGCGCGGCTATTCTTATGACGTCAGGCATCTGAAGGACCTGATATCCAAAGCAGTTGCCCACAAAGGCTTGGCGTTCATTGACGTTCAGCAGCCCTGTCCGACATACAACGACATCAATACCAAAGAGTGGTTCCAGGGGCTTGACAACATCGACCCACATTCGGGCAAGGCGATGCCGAGGATGTACAAGCTCGAAGAGACAGGCTACGACGGCGTGGTGCACAGCCCAGACGAGATAAACGAGAAAATGGCGCAGGTGATTGAAAAGTCAAACGAGTGGGGAGACAGGATACCCCTTGGCGTGTTCTACCAGAACGAGCACGTGCCGACGTACCAGGAAAGAATCATCGCAAGGATACCGAATTATATGGAGAGCCCGCCGGCGACGCAAGAGATCGCTGATTCAAACGGCAAGCCAATAACAAACATTGAAAGGCTGCTGCATGATCTAAAAGTAGACAAGTGAGAGCGGGCCCGAAGGGCTTCGATCCCTTGGCCTGCGGTTCCGAAGACCGCCGCGATATCCTGACTACGCTACGGGCCCCAAGATTGGTTAAATGAAGTCCTATATCAACGAACTATGCGCTCAAAAAGATGAGGGGTATTTTAAGAACCAGTTCAGATATAACAACAACTGTAAATTGTTGGCTGTTAAGTGCGTCAAACAAACCAATTGTCATTTAGAACCTTTGCTGCCGCTCATGGAAGCATTTAGGCAGATGGTTAACGATTCTATCCGGTTTGGGTTGAAGAAAAATGTCTCAACCATGAAACAGCTGAGCCAACTGGCATATCGGCAACTTGCAAATTATGATATGATGTCTTATTACAAACTGTGTGCAATATCACATGCTGCGGGCATTCTGGCGAACAGAAAGAAGTCGCTGCAGCGCGGACACAAACTGAGGCAACCGTATGCAAGACAACCATTACTTATTTCTTGCTATGGCTTCAAAGTTGTTGACGGTATTTTGAAAGTGCCTGTTGGTGATGGGCAGTATTTTGATATTCCACTTAATAATTACGTTAGGGCAGTCTTGTCTAATCCTTCACTAAATGTACGTTCTTTTACATTGACAGCTAACAATTCTGTCAGCATCTGCTACATGAAAGAACCGACGCAGATTGAATGTACTAACATAGACGGAATAGACAGAAATCTCAATAATGTAACAATCGGTAACATTGAAAGGATAGTACAATATGATCTGTCAAAAGCTGTTACAATTACCGAAAATACAAGGTCAATAATCAAGTCATTCAAGAGAAATGATATCCGGGTAAGAAAGAACCTTTATTCAAAATATGGAAAGCGAAGAAAGAACAGGATAAACCAACTTTTACATCATGTATCAAAAGCGGTTGTGCAGCATGGAAAGGAGAACAGAAGTGCAATAGCATTTGAAGACATTCGTCATATTCGTAAACTATATCAGCATGGTAATCATCAAGGCAGAGTCTATCGAGGTAGGTTAAACAGCTGGTCTTTTGCTGAGATAAAGAAGCAGATAGAATACAAAGCCAAGTGGGAAGGTTTACCTATTATCCAATTATCTGTTAAAGATACCCGAAACACATCCAAGCTTTGCCCACGATGCGGGAAGAAGATAACCCAAGTGGACAGGAAAACTCGACAACTATGGTGTGATCAATGCAAAAGGTGGATGGACAGAGATATCGTAGCAGCAATGAATCTGTCTAATAGAGGGCGCTCATGGTTCGAGCGTTCACAAGGGTTTGCAAAGGAAACTATGAAGGGGAACATGGAGAAGGAACCATTAATCCTCAGAGTGGATGCAGGCAAGTTGACTTTCAGACTGAGAAGTAAACAGAACCTATCAACGAAATAGTAATGAACCCCGTCATGCTATCAATAGTGGGATGCTTGGAGTGCTGCGGCAGCTGTTCTGCGACCATGAAGAGTCTTTTGCCTACCGCAAGTACGATGATTTTTCCTTTGTCGAGATCTGCAGCTGCAAAAGGTGCGGCAAGACCCTCAAGCACTTCAACGGCTTTGACGAGGACATGAGGGGCTGATGCACGTCTACATCCTTCTCGCAATATGGTTCGCAGGCGCCTTCATAGCAGGCGGCGCCCTGTTTATTCCAATATACGACCAGTACGTCATCGTGGGCGCAATAGGCTGGGTAACGATCTGCGCGAGCTCAGCGCTGATATTTTATGAAATGAAGAAAATAAAGGCAGAAGACAAAAAGAAAGAACTGATCTAGCCCTTGCCGCCCTGCTCTTCTATCACGACAAGCGTCACGGTGGACGTAATGCCGGGAACCTTGCGTATCTTGTTTGTTATGGTGTGGTTCATGGCCTCTGTGTTGTCTGACTTTACCTTGACAAATATGTCGTGAACGCCGTACGTGCCTCGCACTTCCTTTACGTCTGACAGCTTTGCAATCTCGTTGATTATCTTTTCTTCGGAGCCCAGTGTGCAGTTCACGAGGATGTATGCAGTTGGCATAGCCTGATGACAGCAAAAGTTGGTATTTAGTCTTTACCTTTTTGTGATGCTGCGCCTGTCAGGCGCGATGTAGTGCTCGGTCAGTTTCTTGTCGTAGCACTGGCCGCATATCATGCCTGAAACGTTCCATTCCGGCATCGGCCTGTACTTGAACGTAAGGTCGCTCTGGCAGAGCGCGCATTTCTGAGAAGGGGTGTCGCCCATCCGCTCTCGTGAATAAATATCTGGAATAAAAGTTATTGCAAGTCCTGCGGCGAATACAGCGCGTGAGCCATGCAAAAGGGGCAGATGAGGGCAAATCTCGCGCTTTCGCTAATGTCCGGCGATATCTCCTGCCTGCCGGTGTCTACTGCCGGCGCAAGGAACTTTTTTCCGCAAGATTTGCAGGTCACGCTCTTCTGGCTCACAGAGCTACTGGCGCTGCCGAAAATATATAGCCTGTCCTAGAAGGGATTATAAAGGGAAAACGAACTAGCCCGTAACGGTTATGGTTAGACCTGGAACCATCGCTTTTCCAGTAATTCTTGCCTTGGGCGTAGTCACCGGCTACCTTACATATACCTATTTCGCGGCCGCATTGCCAACCGAAAGCAGGATTGACTCGCCGTACTACAAGCCCCTGCCACCTTCAAGTGCGGGAAATCAAAGCAACAGCAGCGGGGGGCCGCCGGCCGTCGACGAATCAAAGTACACAAACAAGGTCACGATCAAGATCCTTCCGGGGGCGTCGGTTCAGGGAAGCGCTGACTATGACCCTGACGCAGCAAAGGCAAACTCCGACGCGCTGGTCACTTGGGAAAATACTGACACCACGCTCCACACGGCAACAAGCGGCACGGGGCCAAGCGACCCTGATTCGGGCAAGCTGTTTGACAGCAAGTACCTGAAGCCAAATGACAAATACAGCACACCTGCGTCTGCCATCGGCAAGGGTGAGCACAAATACTACTGCCAGATCCACCCATACATGATGGGCACTATAACCGTAGAATAGAGACGCGTGTTGGCGGACTGGTCAAAGTTAAAACTTATATTTAGTACAAAATAAAACACCGTTATATGTCATTTCTAGAGATAAAAGACTTACACGTTAACATCGACGGCAAGGAGATCCTAAATGGCCTCAGCCTCAGCATAAACAAGGGTGAGGTCCATGCCATCATGGGTCCAAACGGCTCTGGCAAGTCCACCCTTGCAAATGCCATCCTCGGCCACCCAAAATACAGCGTTGAATCCGGCGACATATTGGTAAAGGGCGAGAGCATATTGAAACTCTCGACCGACATGAGGGCTAGGAAAGGCCTCTTCCTCGCGTTCCAGTACCCGACAGAGATATCCGGCGTTGGCTACAGCCACTTTCTGAGAAACGCCTACAATACACTCAACAAGTCACTTGCCGAGGAGCAGAACCGCGAAGTATTCCTCACGGTCAGAGAATTCCACGAATACGTAAAAAAGAACCTTGACGCAGTGGGCCTCGACCAGTCGTTCTTGAGCCGCTACCTCAACGAAGGGTTCTCCGGCGGAGAAAAGAAGCGCTCTGAGGTCATGCAGATGCTTGTCCTAAAGCCCAACATCGCGATTCTTGACGAGCCAGACTCGGGGCTTGACATCGACGCAGTCAAGGCAGTCGCCGAGGCGATAAACAAGCTGATCGCAACCGGCGCCGGCGTGCTTGTGATCACCCACTATGCCAGAATCCTGCGCTACCTCACAAAGCTCGACTACGTCCACGTAGTAGCAAAGGGCAAGGTCATAAAATCAGGCGGCAAAGAGCTCTCTGAAGAGCTGGAATCAAAGGGCTACGGCTGGCTCGGACTGGAAGACAAGTAAAAATTAGGCCGCAGGATTTCTTTTCATCAGATGTCAGAAGCAGAGAAGCCGCAGGCCATATTTCTCAACTTTTCATTCTTTAAAGTAGACCCAAAGTGGCGCTGGCTAAACGAGATAGGCAAGGAAGAAGCGGCCAAGGAGTTTGCCAACCTAGTCGAAGTAGCGAACACGAAAATGAAGGTGCGCGTCTACTCTACGATTGGCCTCCGCGAAGACTCGGACTTTATGATCTGGATGATTTCTGACACGATAGAAAAGACGCAGGTGATGACTTCAAAAATCTATACGACAGTGCTTGGCAAGTATTTGACACCGTCGTACGTCTTTTTGTCCGCCGCAAGGCCGTCAGTGTATTCTTCAAAGATCACGCCCGGCTTTATGACCGACGAGCAGCCGATGAAGTACTGCATCGTTTATCCCTTCATAAAGTCAAGGGAATGGTACCTATTACCGTTTGAAGACCGGAAAAAGATGATGGAAGAGCACATCATGGTTGGAAGGAAGTTCCCGCAGGTGCGGCTCAACACTACCTATTCGTTTGGCATCGACGACCAGGACTTTATGCTCGCGTTTGAAACCACAGACCTGATGGC
>JAJPHX010000155.1 GCA_021325075.1 Nitrososphaeraceae archaeon
CCCGGGTTGATGGTGGATTACGCGCTAGGGCAGGGAAAATAGGAAGCATTGGTCTCGCCAAGTTATGCCATTGAATTATTAAAAAAAGCTCTGGAGCTTTACACGCCGTCAAGGTCCGAAGCTGCCCTTGCAAACCTGATAAAAGACAAGTGCGTAAACGAGCTTGGATTTGAGCAGGTAAACATCGACAGCGTCGGCAACATAATTGCCACAAAGGGAACGGGCGCGCCAAGGATACTGCTGTGCGGCCACATGGACACAGTCCCCGGGCAGGTGCCGGTGAGGATTGAGGATGGTCATATCTATGGCAGGGGCGCTTCTGATGCAAAGGCGCCGCTGATAGCGATGCTCCTGGCCGCGTCAGAGTTTCCAAAGCAGGGCGGGACCGTAATATTTGCCGGAGTAGTAGACGAGGAAGGCAATGCCACAGGCGTCAAGCAGCTTGTAAAGAGCAAGCTTGGTGTGGATTACGCGATCTTTGGTGAGCCTTCCGGCGTTGAAAATATCACGGTAGCTTACAAGGGCAGGCTCGCGATAAGGCTGACCTGTGACGTGGGCGACAGCGCACACGCAAGCGCCCCGTGGCTTGCCAAGAACTCGATTGAAGAAATGTATGATTTCTGGAAAGCAGTGAAGGCAGAGATAGAGCGCGTCGGGACCGCGGAGAACAAGGCCAAGTCGATCAGCTGCAGCATGACAGAAATAACCGGGGGTTCTAGCCACAACGTCACACCGCAAAAATGCAAGATAACAATAGACATCAGAGTGCCGACTATAACCACGTGCGAAAACGTTCTTCGCATGGTTGACACAGTCATCACCAAAGTAGCCTCAGAAAAAGGGGTGAAGGCAACATACAGGATAGAGGACAAGACCGAGCCTTTCGAAGCTGATCATTCCTCGCCACTTGTCAGGGCGCTTCTGCTGTCCGTGCTTGACGTGCGCAAGAAAAGGCCGATGCTCCTGCGAAAAACCGGAACTGGCGACATGAACGTCCTCGGGCACAGCTTCAAGATACCAGTGATCACTTATGGCCCCGGCGATCCACATGCCTCTCATACTGCCGACGAGCGGGTGAACATTGACGAATACGTGTCAAGCATTGAGGTGTATGAAAGGGCGCTCTTTCACATGTCACGCCTGCACCACCTGAAAAAGCGCTAGCGATGCCAAAATATAGGCGTCGGCTGCTCCCTGCAGCATGCTATGGTTTGTGGGGACGGGCATCAATGGCTACAGAGGGTTGAGTCTGGCTGCTGTTGACGTTCTAAAAAAATGCGACGTTGTTTATGTCGAGAGGTTTACAAGCGCCCTGTCTGATGGTGACTTGCAGGGCATAAACTCGCTTTTGGGCAAAGAAGTCAAGCCAGTCCAGAGGTGGTTTATCGAGGATGGCAGGGAAATTCTGGAAGCATCAAAGTCAAAACAGGTTGCGATTGTAACATATGGCGACCCGCTCATCGCCACGACCCACAGCGAGCTCCGGGCAAGGGCAGCCAAGAACTCTGTCAGAACAGCGGTTTTGCACGCTGCGTCAGGCATTGCCTCCATCATTGGTGAAACCGGCCTGCATGCCTACAAGTTTGGCAGGATGGTCACCATGATGTCAGAGCCCCAGTCTGCCGTCAGCGTCTATACTACTATTTTTGACAACCTGCTTGCAGGAAACCATACTCTCATCTTGACAGAGTACAGTCTTGACGAGAGCCGAAAAGAGCCTTTCTTTCTCGATCCTACTACTGTATTCAAAATGCTACTTGAAGTAGAGCGCGACCAAAGGCACCGGATTCTCTCTGACGGCACATTTGCAATAGTCACCTCTAGAATAGGCATGGACGACCAGAAGATAATTTCAGGCAGGGTTGGATCGCTTGTGCAGGCAGGATTTGGAGCAGGCCCACATTCAGTGATCATCACGGGGACGCTCCATTTCACCGAAGCTGACGCGCTTACCACATTGACTGAGAATCTTGATCAGCCAAGCGACAATTCGCAGAACATCAAGAGGATTTCTACGCAAATGATAGAGCGATACGCGCCAAAAGCCAAGCAGGCCGTACAGCAGATGCGCGAAATAATCCGGCAGGACAAGGACAGCAAAGGAATGTTTGAAGTGCTTGATAACGCCGAATACTATATCGCGGATGCCGAACGGTTCTTGCACCAAGCAAAGTACGAACTGGCGGTCCTGAGCATAGGCTACGCGGAAGGTTTGGTGGACGCGCTGCGGTTCCAAAAGGGCATAAACCCGTGGAATTCCCCTAGTTGACATATATATGAGAGTCAGCCTGATGGTCAGGCGTGCCCGGCAACCAGGAAGAAGGCTTTGGACTTTTGGCAAACGACAAGATCAAGGAATTCAACAGCTGGAGGATGAAGAACCTGACAGTCAAGCTGGATTTTGCTGGTAAGGATCTCGAAGGCAAAAACATCTCCGGCGCCTTTCTAAATGGCGTGGTGGCAGACAGAGCCAACTTTGGCCGCGCAAGCATAGTCGGCGCCAACTTTGTGCAGGCAAGCCTCAATGGCGCCAACTTTGAAGGCGCTGACCTTACAGACGCGCTTTTGATGTACACGGAAATGAAAGAAGCCCGCCTGACTGGTGCCAACCTGACAAGGGCAAACCTGATGTGGGCCAATCTACAAAATGCCGACCTGACAGGCAGCAAGATGTTGCACACGGTATTTGTCGAAGCAAACCTGCAGGGTGCCAAGGTTTCCGGTCCTAGAGGTGGCGCTTATCTGAAATACGCCAAGCTAGACGGCACAGCATGGTTTGAAGCAGTCCCTGAAAAACACCACTGATATAAGACTTTGTCCAAACGTTTGGATCAAGTGCTATATCGACAGCTCATCTGCTTACTGCCATGGCCGGAAGCATTGTTCAACCCGCCATGCTTTCCAAAGATTTATTAATTATCACGCATTCATTTTCTCTTGATATGGCGCAGACCCCTCCAACGGGAGGTAAGGTATCGCGGCGTGACTTTCTGAAGCTAATGGCCGCCGCGGGCACCGTCATGACGTTTGCACCTTTTGTCGACTGGGGTAAGTTCTTGCCAAATCCTTCAGGCAATATAGGTAAAAAGGTAAAGGCAGAACTTCCTGATGGGACCGTCGCTAACGTCAAAACTTTTGATATAAATAGTTCTCAGGTGCTTATTTATCCCAAGTCCGATGACCCTGCCTTGAACAAAGAGTCCTTCAGGACTTGGCAGTTTATTCGCCTGCCAAAAGAGCTTGGCGGCGACAAGAACGACGCTTCTGCTTTCAGAGTATATAGTATGGTGTGTCTCCACCTTTGGTGCCTGTGGAAGTACTGGCCGCAGGACGGTAGAAAGAGAGGAGAGTGCCCGTGTCACGGCAGCATGTACGACCCGATGACTGGCAAGGCATTTGCCGGACCGGCATCGTTACAGGGACCTCCCTCAAATGTTCTTCCAAAGCTGGATCTAGAAATGGATAGTAATGGAGACTTGTGGGTATTGCCTCCTACGTGGAGTCCTAATGCTAATGGAGTAGTTGGATTTGGGCGTTACCTTAACGTATGAAAACAGCCTCGTAAGGCTGTTCCGCTGGATATACGCAGGGGTAGAGCGAACTATATTCATGGGGATGAAATTTACCTTCCCCGGAAGGTTCGTCAGCCCCCTTGGCTTCCTTGGCATGATCACTTTCGTCTTGTTCATCATTCTCGGCATTACTGGCGCATTGCTAATGCTGTGGTACGAGCCAATACTTGACAGGGCTTGGAACAGCGTCAAGAACATTAACGACACAATTCCCTATGGCTTCGCCATGCGTAACATTCACTACCATGCCTCAAACGCGATGGTCATGGTGGCGCTCCTTCACATGTATTACCAGTACTTTAGCGGGCGCTACAAGATCAGAAATGAAATACTATGGGTAACAGGCATTATCCTTGGCGTTATGACGATCCTCGAGGCATTCACTGGATATGACATCATCTTTAGCGAACGCGCCGAGCTTGCAATTTCAATTGCGGCTTCGCTCACCAATTCGATACCTATCATGGGACCTCAGATGAGGGAGGCGTTCTTTGGAGGAGGCTTCCATGACTTTATCCTAAGATTCTACACGTTCCATGTGTTCATGCTCCCGATAGCATTGCTCGGGCTCATGGTAGTCCACTTCCCAAGATTTCTGGTATTTGACGTGCCAATGGTCATGGCGATCTCTGGCGCAATCATGATAACCGGAGGTGTTTTCCCTGTGGGACTTGGCTTGCCATTCAAGCCCGATGTACCGCCGGGTATCACCGTACCAGAGTGGTACCTTACTGGATTGTACGCTTTCCTCAGGACAATGTACGACAAGTTCGTGACAGGCGTTGCTTGGCCCGGCCTATTCATAGGCGCCTTGCTAATTGTTCCGTTTGTCGACAAGTACAAGAAATTCTCTTGGAAAGACAGACCGCTGATCACCGCAGTGGGCATCACCAGCCTTGCGCAAATTATTGTCACCACATATTGGGGATTCTACATTGATCCAAATACAAACAAAGCTCTGCTCGAGAGACTCGTGATCGACCCGATATTCTTCTATCTGGTCATGATACTGCTTGTTCCGATGTCGTTTGGCTTCACCTACATGATGATAAAGCTTGCAAAGCACTCAGAAGCAAACGCAAAGCTGCAGCCAAAGAAGGGAGGCAAGGGATCGATAAACCTCTCCCAAAAGTGGTTGTACGCATTATTTGTCGTGCTTCTTGCATTCCAGGTATACCTCAACATTGCAGCATACTATGCAATACTTCAGGGAATGAAGAACTATTCGTTATTCATAACAGGTATCATCATGTTAGTCTTTGCAGGCATGTTCCATTTGTACAGATATGGCAGGGCGCTCGCAAAAGCACCACCACCAAAGCCAACACCTCCGCCCGCTGCAAAACCTGCCCCTGCAGCACCAAAGCCGGCACCTGCAACTCCGGCTGCAGAAAAGCCGCTTGCGGCCCCACCAACAGCAGGTGCAGCCAAAGTTGGTTCAGAGCAGACCCCGCAGCTGTCACAGTCACAACAGCAAAAACATGCAGCTGATGGCAAGACAGCGACAACTGGTCCAGAAGCCAAGCCTCAAACAACCACCGCCAGCCTTGACGGCCCTGACAAAGGACCCAAGGCCGCCTGAGCAAACAAGCTTTATATGTGAAAATAGAAAGAGACAAGATCGAGAATGGCGAACCACGCGGGCGGCATCAGCATCATGGCTTTTGTTGTTGCACTTGCTGTAAGCATGGGATATTACCAGTTTATCTATCTGCCTGAAGCCAACGCCAAACCTCACCTTCCAGCAATAATAACAAATCCGCCACAAACCACTGCTGTAACAATTATCCAAGATGCAGTATTGCAGTCTAATCCTAGACACTTTGTACCTGTAGATGCGCGTGCTGTATTAGGACTTTCAAACAAGGTCATCTGGACGAACCAAGATGCAGTTCCTCATACAGTTACCAGCGACGACCCTCCATATGTCGATAAGATAAATGGACCATTTGACTCGCTCCAGCAACAAGAGAGCATTCCGGGAGGCTTTCTTTTGCCAGGCAAGACTTTTGAATTTACATTCACAGCCGAAGGTACATACGGATATCACTGTTCACCTCATCCTTGGATGCAGGGCAAGGTAGAAGTCGTACCGAACTTCAGCTAAACTCTCTTTATTTTTATATGTTCAACGTCGCTGACTACTTCTTTATGCTCTTGTATTATTGATGCCCGGAACTTTACGTTAGAGTGGTCGCCTGACGGCACATGCTTGGTCATGGCAGTAAATTCAATTACAGTCCTGCCGCCAAGATCCGCCTTGAAGATTGAAAGCCGGGCGTAAGGATAGTTAATTTTTTTGCCGTTGAGATTAATGTACGAGAAAACGTCGCTCGAGTTCTCTATCTGGGAGTTGATGACCACACTGTCAAATCTTCCAGCATAGTTGATGGTTATCGTTCCATGCAGTTCCTGACCGGCTGCGACTTCTCTTTCAGCCAGCGATATTGAAAGTTGCTTCTGGTCACTCAAGCCGAGATAGCTACAGACTGAAACACAGATTTAAACTAATTTGGAATGTATTTTAGCAAATGATTGAAAATCCTTGAGCATCAGGATAGAAAAGACATCTGTCGACTTAGAGCATGAACGCGTGCCCGGCATGCAATAGCAGGGTCTATGAATACCATGATGGCAAATGGACGGAATGGATCTGCTGGAGGTGCGGGCACTACGAATCAGACACCCCCGCGTTCAAGGCGCATCCGCACCTGTTCCATGACATAGTGCGCAAGAATAGGAACTTTTACTTTGAAAAATATGCCTATTATGGAAGAGGCATAATGAGAAATTCACAGTAACTTTTGCAGCAGTGTTTTGGTCTCAGATAGTTGAACAACTAGCTAAAGTTTTGCGAGTAGATAAAGTCTTAAGGTAGTTTACCGATATCTAAGTACGGATTGCGTCTGTCAAGCATCACGATAGATGCCGATGGATCTCCGTCCGGTTATATTGCGTGGTACAACCATTCTACAGAGCTTCCCGGGATTAGGGTCCTCCGTCCCTGGCCCAAGAACGAAAAGTTTGGCGTGCAGAGAATGGAAATGCTGGCCATTTATTTTGCGCTGGCAGACAACCAGCGTCAGATAAGTAAGCTAGCCAATAACCAGAGGAGAAAACAACTTGTAGTAAACATCAGGAGCGATTCAAAGACCTGCATCGAGCAACTACAGGGGATATCAAAAGTCAGGGACGTGATACTGCAGAGGATATGCGCAGCCATAAAGAAGCTCCTCGAAAAGATGGCTTACATGATAATTTTCAACCATGTTGAAAGAGGAAGAAACATTGCAGGCTTGCGGCTAGAGCAGAAAAGGAGAAAAGAAGAGGAAAAATTCCTCATGCACAGATATGAAAAATATTATGGGGGCATTGACCAGTTGCAGGAGTTCATGACAAGCCCGTACGGACTGACTACTGCATAGATATATTAAGTGAGGTACGGTTAGTACCGAACTGATTGCAAGAGCAGTCTACGCCGCAAAGGATGACATATGTCAATGGCTATGCGGTAAGGTATTTCGAGCAAGGATCGCCTGATGGCAAGACCTTGATTTTCCTTCATGGGATAGGCGCTTCTGCTGAAAGATGGGCTCGCGTAATCCCGACACTGTCAAAATATTTTCACGTAATAGCGCCGGACATCATCGGGTTTGGTTATAGCGATAAACCCACTGTCGAATACACGATGGATTTTTTCCTTGACTTTTTTGCAGGTTTCCTTGAAAGCATGCATATATCCAAGGCAAGCATTATTGGATCCTCTTTTGGCGGCCATCTTGCAACCGAATTTGCCATCAGGTCCAACCGCAAGATAGACAAGCTTGTGCTGGCGTCGCCAGCAGGCATGATGAGGACGTCAACTCCTGTCCTAGACAGCTATATCATGGCAGCCCTGTACCCGACCTATGAAAATGCGTTCAAGGCATTCAAGGACATGGCGCACAACCCTGACATTGTCAATGAAGAAACGGTCATGGATTTTGTGAACAGGATGAGGCTTCCAAATGCAAAGTACGCGTTCATGTCTACCCTGCTTGGAATGAGGTACGCGCCAAAACTGCAAGGAAGGATCGGCAAGATAATCGCGCCAACCCTCCTAGTGTGGGGAGACAGCGACAGGATGATACCGGTGCAGTATGCCAAGGAATATAGCGAGATCCCTGATAGCAAGCTAGCTGTAGTAAAAGACTGCGGCCATACGCCTTACGTCGAAAAGCCGATGACTTTTAGCAAGCTTGTGCTCAAGTTTCTTGTCGGAACCGGCGAATGATCATTCTTTGGCTGTCGAGCCCTTGCGCTTGCGCTCTATCGGGACAACGATCACCTGCACAAGGTCGCCATCTTCGATATTCAGCGCCTGTCTTTCTGCTTCAGGAATAGATATCCTGCCGCCACTCTGCACCGTTGTCTTGAACATCGCGTTGTAAAATGTCAGGCTCTTGAGGACGGCAAAATAGTTCTGCATGGTATCCTGCTGTATATTTGAGAACTGCTTCATGAAATCCTTCTGGGCCTCGCTTCCCTTTTCAATTGCCTTTTTGAAAGCTTCTACAGGATCGGTGGGATCATTAGAACTCAATACATCAATGGTCATACGCGTCATTTATTTAACGTTAGTGTTGTTGGGAAAAAGTTCAATAAGGATCGTCTGGATGTCGTAGCAGACATTTGCAATCATTGTCCCAAGGCTTTGATCCCGTGCTCAGCATAAACAGTGGCCAGGTGTTTCTGTGGGAAAAGCATGATGACTCGTGGTACGGCATTTACAGCAAGCATGTCATCAGGCTCACAAAAGCCGGCGGGCGACTGGAATTTTCGTCGTTTCCAGAACTTGAGTCGTGCGAGCAAAAGATGTTCAGGCTTGATGATGACATTGGCAGGATCAGGACAGAAATATCGCATGACCCGTTCGTGTACAAGCTTGTCAAGGCATATCCAGGCCTCCGGCTCATAAGACAGGAACCACATCAGTGCCTGTTTTCGTTTGTTTGCGCAAGCAACACCAACATCCCAATGATCCGAAGGATGCTCTATAACCTGACAAAGAAATTTGGGGCGCCGGTACAAGTTGACGGAAAAGAGTTTTTCACTTTTCCATCAGTTGTTGACATCAACAGGGCAACTGTTGACGAGCTGTGCGCCTGCGGCCTTGGATACAGGGTAAAGGCGATAAAGGCAGTAGCAGAAAGCATTGCAAGTGGCAAGCTGGATTTTGGCGCGCTCAAGAATGCAAGTTACGAAGATGCTAAGAAAGAGCTGTTGCAGGTCTATGGCATCGGGAACAAGATAGCAGATTGCGTGCTCTTGTTTTCACTTGAAAAACTCGATGCATTCCCTATAGACGTGTGGATCGCAAGAGCGCTTGCCAGCCACTACAAATGGCTTTACAAAAAGCAATTTGGCGAAAAGATCACTTCACATCAGTATGAGCTCCTGTCTGGCAGCATTAGAGAATACTTTGGCAGGTACGCCGGCTATGCACAGCAGTACATCTATTACCATATGAGGCAGAATGCAGGCAAAAAATGGTGACAGATACTCTTGTAATTATCCAATGTAACCATTACCACAAA
>JAJPHX010000190.1 GCA_021325075.1 Nitrososphaeraceae archaeon
ACTGGGTTTGCATTGCCGCAATTGGGACAAAACTTTTCAGTAAACATGCCGCTACCACAGTTTGGGCAAGGTATCGCCTCGTTATCCATCAGCAGGGTACAGCGCAATAAGTGTTGATAAAACAACTCTGCAGTAATAGGCAGCTACAGACAACAACGTGAAGGTGGGGAGGGGATTCGAACCCCTATAAATCCGCTTGCTGCTTGCAATCTGCAGGCGAACGCATGGCCGCTCTGCCACCCCACCGCAATGCTGTAATTCATTTTTCAAGTTCTAATTTAAAGCATTAGGGAAGAACACGAGCGCGCTGCAATCTTGGCCACCCTTACGGGTTCTGGCACCGACCCCTGCAGCGTAAACGAGTTCAGAATCGAAACAGCCCTTCTCTGGCTCAGTCCCCAGTACCTGATGAAAAGGTTCTTGCCGGTCTTTAGAGTGATTTTCTCTCGTTTGCCTAGCCGCTCGTACTGCTCCAGCTTGGATTGCCAGTTGGCGCCAAAGTGATGTTTTATGCTGTCTGCAAGACCCTTTGAATCTTCAAAAGTTATTGCAACTACAGGGACGCCGGTTTCGCCTGCCACTCTGCCACCGTCGATAATGTTGTACATGCTGATGATTAGGCCGTCAAGCAGTATGCAGTTGATGTCGTCTCTTGCAAGTGATTGGTACATTGAAATGATATTGTCAGTTGCGTCATCGCCACCTATTGTCGCTCTGGCAAAAACCATGCCGTCAATTATCAGGTCGCGGCGCATCACGACGCCTGCAAGAGTCGATCTCTTGTTGGATTTCTTGAAACTCTCGGCTATGCCAAAGACCCTAATTCCCTTCTTCTCCGAGTGAACCCTGCGCGCGCCGATGCTGCTTCTTGCAGGCTGATTTTGATATAAGCGTTATTGGATCGCGCCTTTGCCCACTATTCTCGTGCTCGGGCTGTCAGGCTTTAGTAGCACGCAAGTCTGCCCCGGAAGATACGCGATTGGCTTTTCTGGTGTTACTTGCAATATATCTGCTTCCTGCTTTATCTTGACTGAGCGTATCTGCATCCCGACAGAAACCAAGTAGGTGTGGTTCTCCGGCAAGTCGCCCTTGAAAAACGGGCTCTTTGCAAACTTGACATTGATTGTGCCTGACGAGACCTTGACCGCGTCAGGCGCGCATATCATGTCTCCCCTTGAAATGTCGTCAGCACTGACTCCCTTGATTGCAAGCCCCACCCTCGAGGGGCTTGACGAAGTCTCTGCCGGATCATCGTGCATCTGGATTGACTTTATCAGTACATTCTTTTTGCCCGGCATCAGGATAAGCTCGTCATAGACCTTTACCGCGCCTTGCTTGACGACTCCAAGCGCCACGGTCCCGACACCCTTTACGTCAAAAGCATGATCCACTGATATTGCAAGTGGCCCGTTAGTGCCCTTTGGCTTGAGCTTGCCCATCTCCTGTTTTAGCTGGTCAACGGAATCAACAAACTGGTAGTTGGCAAGTGACGTGTTCTTCAAGAGCGTCTTTAGCTTTTCCCTGTCCACTTCATATGAGTGGAGCACGAATCCGTCTGCAATTCCGACAGAGTCAAGCGCGACTATCTGCTCGCCAAGGTACTTGTCTAGCTTCGTGGCATTCAATATCGCGTACTCGGCAATGTTGACAGCCTGCATCAGGGGCTGCACCTTGTCAGGAAATGTCAACGGCGTAGTCCAGGTGTAAACCGTGTCAGCAGTTTTTCGGTCATAGATCACGATGTCTGTTGCCGTCCCCTTTTTTCCAAGCTGCGCGGAGATGCTGTGGTCGCCTAGAACGACAAAGTTGATACTGTTCAACGTGCAAGTGGTGGCGCTGTGCGGATAAAATCGTTTGTATAGAACATTGTTATATAAAATCTCTGCTTGCAATTTTTATAAGAGTTACCCTATTTACAGGTATTATGAAATATAGAAGCAGAACTGATATCGTCTCTCAGATATTGGAGGCTGCAAACGGCGGTGCGACAAAGACCAGAATAATGTACAAGGCGTACCTTTCGTATGCGCAGCTGAAAGAGTACCTTTCAGTTCTGGTCGAAAACGGCCTGCTGGAGTTTGAAAAAGGAACGCAGACTTACAAGACCACCTCGAAAGGCCTGCAATTCCTAAAGACGTACAGCCAGATCGGCGGTCTGATAGTTACAGACCAAGCAGAGAAGTAGCCTAATTTTTTGTAGACGCTTCTCCCATGTCATCCAGAGTGAATACAAAGCGGGAGCCTTCAAAATCTTCAGTTCCCATGCGTTCCCAGTTTATCTTGTACTCGCGGGTCAGCTGCTTGCCGATTATCTTGATCGTCTTTGGCAAATCTGCAAACAGCTTTTCAACCTTCTCCGGATTCTTTGTCATCAAAAGAGACCTGCGACGTTTCATTAGGTACTTTACTGCGACATTTTTGTGAACCTGACCTTCGACTGGGATTTGCTCCTTTCCGATGTCTATCGTAAACTGCCGTTTAGCCAATGCAATTATTTCGAAATTGTGTATAGAAAAGCTTTGTGGTTGTTAAAAGAAAAGAAAGAGAAGGGATGGAGCTTACTGCCCCATCGCCATGCTACCCATAGTGTCTTCCATCGACATGACAGCAGTTCCTTCCGGCTGATCGTGTGCCATGGCTGGCTCTGCGTCCAGAGCTATCACAGCAAACGCTGCGCCTTTCACAACATCTGTCATCTCGTGATCAACACCTACATAGACACCTGGTGAACCATTTGGTCCTCCTGCTGGGAATACTGCTTCAATTACTGAAGCTGATCCTGGTGGGATTGTCCATGTTTCATCGTTCTTGTCCTGTGTGCCGTACCTATTGATTATAGAACCGTCCCTGACATCCATCTGAGCTCCGATGAAGTGGAACGCGACGTAGTCGTTGGGTCCAGCGTTGACGATGTACCACCTTGTTTGCTCACCTGGGTGAACCAAGAAGAAGTCTTTCAAGGTGCCATTTCCACCGAGTGCAGCTGTCAATTCATCATTTAGTGGTTTGTTCAGCACGATCTTGGCTACTCCGCCAACTGCTGGTGCATACTTGTGCGACATTCCGTTTGTCAGTACAAGATCTGGTTCCTTGTTCCAGAACTTGCCCATGTCAAAGCTTCCTGTGCCATTTACTGCACCCAGCCCGTTGACATTATCGGTATAGACCTGTCCAAAGACAACATAGAATTCCTTGGCCGGCTTTTCATTGTGTGGATGTATTACTACTGCGCCATACATGCCGTTAGCAATGTGCTCCCATACACCATTGAGGCCGTCACCACTGCAATGGTAGAAGAATGCACCTGCATTCACTGCATCAAACGACCATGTCTTGTTCTCGCCTGCCTTTACTGGGCCAGAGTTGGCTCCTGTTGTAGTAACTGCAGCATGGAAGTCGAGGCTGTGTATGACTTTGCCTTCATTGACTAGAGTTATTTCCACCTTGTCGCCTTGGTGAACTGCTAAGACTGGTGCGGGTATCGATCCGTTGAATACCATTGCATTGTACATCACTCCTCCAGGGTGCAAATCACTGTCGGGCGCTACTTGCAACACTTTCTCGCTTGCAACCAACGTGAAGTGTTTTGTATTGCCAGTACTTTGTGCCTGTGCTGGTGATAGGTAGGATGTTATTCCTGAAAACAGTGGACTAAAAATTAGTCCTACTACCAGAACACCGGCAGCCAAGCCTGCAACGATTGCCTTGTTCATTAGCTAAAGGCTAAGGAAAGTGACATATATAAGAATTGTC
>JAJPHX010000107.1 GCA_021325075.1 Nitrososphaeraceae archaeon
TCGCTGATCCGTCAAGGTTTGAACATCTTTCAGAGCAGTGGAATTCTTTTTCCCGCATCGATGTTACAAGCAAGACCAGCAAAGTAACAGACAATGTTGCTTCCAGAGAGCTAGCCTCGGTTGTCATTGACGCAGATGCCGCCACGCCGGTATTCAGATGGAACGGATCTAAAAGTGATCTTGCATGGCTGCAAGCTTACATGGACTACCTGCCATACGAAATGCAGAAAATAGATAATACGCTTGTCATCGGTGGAGGCGGTGGCGAAGATATTCAAACAGCCCTTGCAGGAGGCTCTAAAAAAGTTACTGCAGTCGAGCTCAACCCTCTGATTGTTTCTGCAGTAAAGCGTTTTGGCAGCCCATCACCGGGGAATGTATACGAGCGCAATGACGTAGACTTGTTTATTGACGATGGCCGGCATTTTATCAGCTCAACAGATGCCAAATACGATACAATAGTGATAAAGCTCGTGGATTCCTGGGCTGCACAGCTTGCAGGAGGCTATGCACTTTCGGAGAACTACCTTTACACTACCGAGGCGTTCCAGCAGTACCTGCGCCACTTGAGCAACGATGGCATGCTTGTCATGATCAGATGGAATTTTGAGCTGCCAAGGCTCATGCCGCTTGTGGTTGATTCTCTAGTAAAGGAAACAGGCGGGAGCAGAGAAGACGCAAGCAAGCATGTCATAGTGGTAGAGGATAGGCCGGGCCTGTATTTTGGGCGCACTAGTGACAACCAAAAATACTATCCTGTGTTAGTGATTGTGAAGCCCACGCCTTTTACAGATGCTCAGCTTGACCTTGCAAATGAAAAGGCAGTCAAAAATCACGCTGACATAACCATGCTGGCTGACAGATACATGCGGCCGCCATATGACAAGCTGTTTGATAGCAACGCCTACAGAGAGTATTTTGCCACCGTCTCAAACCCAAGTATTCCGACAGATGATTCGCCCTTTTATTTTGCAAAAGAGCCGATCCCCCAGCAAATGATAATCCTGCTTGAAACGGTCCTTGGAATTTCTGCTATGCTGTCTGTCCTTTTGGTATTGCACGCCAGAAAGAAAAAGGCAAAGATGGATGCTGCGTCCGGCTTCCACATCCTCTTTGCAGTGTTTATCGGCCTAGGCTTTATGTTTCTTGAGATCACTTTCATCCAAAAGTTCCTCCTGCTGCTTGGGACTCCGATAATGGCGCTCACAGTCATACTATTTTCTATCCTGTTGTCAAGCGGGATTGGCGCGTATCTGAGCGGCAGAATATTTGCTGGCAAGCCGTACAGGGCAGTGCTTGTCACGGTGCCGATCCTTGCAGTAGTGATCCTGACTAACTTTTTCTTCCTGCAGGGGATCATCAATTCAAGCATTGCAATGGAGCTGCCATACAGGATTGCGCTTACGGCGGCGCTCCTGTCTCCGGCCGGCCTCCTTATGGGCTTTCAATTCCCATCGCTCATCGGCATGGCTTCGTTTATGAAAAAGAAGGGAAATGATACCACGCTTTTGTGGGGCGTTAATGTGGTCGCCTCAATAATAGGCACTGTCCTTGCGGCCACGCTTGCAATGGTCATAGGCTTTAGCGGAAATCTACTGTTTGGACTTGGAACATATGCTGGAGCTGGAGTTTCTGCTCTGCTTGCACTTCTTACCCTAAAATATGCAAGGGTAACGGTTGTAGGAGACAGGCAGTAAATTACTACTGCTGTCATGCTATTCCAATAATGATAGCTTTGCCTTGGTCGTATTCAAGCTACCTGTGCTGCTTTTTCTTTGGCATCTTTCTTGAATTTGATATTAGATCAGTGAGTGCGTTGAAAGCCTTGCCGACCTGGTCCATCTTCACAAGCACTATGGTGTCTGTATAGCAGCTGACAGTGTCTTCAATGTTGATGTGCCTGCGCGCCAGCTGATTGTAAAAGGCTATGGCGCACCCCGGTGTCTTGATTATTTCCTCCGGGCTATGCACGATTATTGCGGCCAGGTCGTCCTCTATCTCCAGAATGTCGTCGTGTACAAACATCGTCTTGACGTCTTCTAGCAGCACCTCGTCAAAGACAAGCGTGATTGACATGATGCTCTCTGATACACTGATAAAGTTGTTGACGTTCTGAGTCAGAGCCTTAGCGACCTTCTCGATAGTCTTTTTGCTTTTTTCTGCCGACACTTTTGCGACGTCAGTCCTGACGCTGATGGTGCTCCCGGCAAGGATCGATGCTATTGGTCTTTCCGGCACATTGTAGTCGCGCCTTGACCTCTTTAGCGCGGTGACGATGCTCTCAATGCTCGTGTTCTTGCCGCCAAGCATGGTGTCTATCTGCGGCTTGATAATTCTGGCAAGCGCGCTGATGTTGCAGTAGTCACGCTGGAGCGAATCTTGGAACGAGAGGTCGTTGTTGACCACTTCCTTGACCGCGTTTGTTATCGACTTTTCATTGTTGACCAACATTGGCCACTATCACCTTGATTTAGGTCATTCCTGACCAAAAAATATAAATGTAGTGTTATAAACGCAACGGATGTATTCATGGGAAACAACGGAAAGGTTGTTTTGGCCTACTCGGGGGGCTTGGACACTTCTGTCTGCATACGATATCTGCAGACTATGCACAAGCTCGACGTGATAACGGTCACGGTGGACTGCGGCCAGGATGACGATTTCAAGGAGATTGAAAAGAAGGCCAAGGCGATAGGCGCAATAAAGCACGTCTACGTCGATGCCCGGGAAGAATTTGCACGAGATTATGTTATTCCAAGCATCAAGGCCAATGGTTTGTATCAAAGCAAGTACCCGCTGGCAACCGCACTGGCCCGCCCGCTGATTGCCGCCAAAGCGGTTGAAGTGGCAAACAGGGAAGGTGCCACTGCGATAGCACATGGTTGCACCGGCAAAGGTAACGACCAGATAAGGTTCGACGTTACCATGCGGGCGCTCAACCCAAAACTCAAGATTATCGCCCCGATACGGGACATGAACCTCACGCGCGACGTCGAGATGAAATTTGCGAAGGAGCAGAACATACCAATAAGCGCCGAGGCAAAGAAATACAGCATCGACCTCAACCTGTGGGGCAGAGCCGTGGAAGGAGGCAACATAGAGGATTCGTATTTTGAGCCACCAGAAGACGCATTCCAGTTCATCAATTTTGCCAACGACAAGGCCGGTTACATCGAACTAGAATTTGAAGCCGGGACTCCGGTAGCCGCAGACGGCAAGCGCATGCCACTAATCGATCTTATAGAATACGTCAACGACAAGGCTGGCACTTATGGTGTTGGCATCGTCGACCATATTGAAGACCGTGTGGTCGGGATCAAGTCACGTGAAGTGTACGAAGCGCCGGCTGCAATCACGATAATCGAGGCGCACAAAGATCTAGAAAAGATGGTGCTGACAAAACACGAGCTCGCGTTCAAGCGAATGGTGGACGAGCAGTGGAGCTGGCTTGCATATTCCGGGCTGTGGCAGGACCCGTTGCGCACTGACTTGGATAGATTTATAGATGCGACTCAGATCCGAGTTACCGGAAAAGTCAGGTTAAAGATGCAAAGGGGATCGCTCCGCGTGGTCGGCAGGGAATCGAAATATTCCCTGTACAAAAATGATCTGGCAACGTACGCAGCCGGATCCACCTTTGACCAGAACTTGGCCAAGGGATTCGTAGAACTCTGGGGCCTGCAATCAATCATCGCAAACTCGGTCGCTGCAGGCGCGACTTCCGGCGATGACAAAAAAACAAAAGGAGGAAAAAAATAGAAAATGAAAACAAAAGTTGAATGCCAAGAATGTGGAGCTGACATCAGCGTTCCAGAAGACGCAGTGACGGGCGAGATCGTGACGTGCCCTGACTGCGGCGGCGACTACGAGATTGCCTCAAAGGCAGCCGACAAGGTGGAGCTGAAGCCGGCAGAAACAGTAGGCGAAGACTGGGGACAATAATGACGCAAGTCTGCATCATATACGACAAGGTGCGCTTTGAAGAGAAGGCGCTGTACGAGAAGGCGCAAAAGAAAGGAGTAAAGGCGCAGATCGTAGATGGCAAGACTCTGACAATCACGACAGACAGCAAGAAGAAAGACTTTGCACTTGGCGACGTGATACTCCAGAGGAGCGTCAGCCACTACCGCGGGCTATACCTTACTGCATGCCTCGAGTTTCTAGACTTCAAGGTGATAAACAAGTTCCAGGTGGGTGAGACCTGCGGCAACAAGCTTATCACGTCACTTGCCCTTGCGAAAAACAAGGTGCCTACTCCAAAGACGCAATTCGCGTTTGCAGCCGAGTCTGCCCTTGAAACTATCAACAAGACCGGCTTTCCAATTGTACTCAAGCCAATAGTTGGCTCATGGGGCAGGGGCGTGTTCCCGCTCCGGGACAGCGAAGTGGCGAGCATGATTGTGGAAATGAGGGAGGAAGATGACAGCCCTCTTTCAAGGATCTACTACGTTCAGGAAATGATAAACAGGCCGCCACGCGACATCCGGTGCATAGTAGTTGGCGATCAGGTTGTCACTGCGATTTATCGCTATTCTGCCGAAAACGAGTGGCGTACAAACGTTGCCCGCGGGGGCAAGGCCGAGCTTGCGCCAATAACAAAAGAGCTTGAAGACCTTGCGCTAAAAGCTGCCAAAGCTGTCGGCGGCGGGATACTCGGGGTAGACATGATGGAGGACAAGGAACGCGGGCTGATCGTTCACGAAGTGAACAACACAGTCGAGTTCCACGGGGCATCAAGCGTGTCTAAAAACGACATCCCGGGCGCAATGATAGACTATGCTGTCAAGGTTGTCAAGAAATGATGACCAATTCTGGTCATTATTGACCTGCATTGGGTCATATCTGACCAAAAAATATAAATGAGGATTTTTGAGGCAAAAAATTAAAAGAAATGTACAATTTCGCTATGATGGAGAAGAGCTGTTAAGATGAAAGTTGGAGTAGTTGGCGCTTCAGGGTACGTGGGCGGAGAACTTTTGCGGCTGCTGGTCACCCACCCAAAGGTAGAGATCAGCATGGTGACGTCGCGGCAAAAGGCAGGCGATTACGTGCACCGCGTCCACCCTTCGCTGAAGGGCTTTATCGACCTTACATTCTCGCCAATGGACATGGACAAGCTGGCAAACTCGTGCGATCTGGTGTTTACGTCTGTGCCGCACGGCAAGGCCAACAAGATAGTCAAGGACCTCTACGATAGGGGCATGAAGATCATCGACCTGTCAGCAGATTTCAGGCTAAAGAACCCGAAGGACTATGTCCGGTGGTACGGATGGGAGCACCCATTTCCTGACATGCTGTCAAAATCGGTGTACGGCGTGCCAGAGTTCCACCGCGAAGAAATCAAAAAGGCGCAGCTGGTGTCGTGCCCAGGATGCATGGCAGTAACATCGCTCCTAGCTCTCAAGCCCCTCATTGAAAATAACCTCATAGACACCGACCACGTAGTCGTTGACAGCAAGATAGGCTCGTCGGGCGCTGGTCAGAAGGCCAACGCCGGCACGCACCACGCGATGCGCTACGGTGTCGTCAGGCCGTACAAGCCTGCAAAGCACAGACACACAGGCGAAATCGAGCAAGAGCTATCAGCAGTAGCCAAGAAGCAGATCAAGGTAAGTATGAGCCCGCACGCAGTCAACATCGTAAGGGGCATACTGACTACAAACCATACGTTCCTGAAGCGCCCTGTGGAAGAGCTGGAACTGTGGAAGATGTACCGCAACTCGTACAAGGGCGAGCCATTCGTGCGCCTGATTCGCGACAAGAAGGGACTGTACAAGTTCCCCGATCCAAAATTCGTAGTCGGCTCGAACTTTTGCGATGTCGGCTTTGACATAGATGAGTACAACCAGAGGATAGTCGCGCTTTCCGCGTCAGACAACCTGATGAAAGGAGCCGCTGGCTCTGCAATACAGAACATGAACGTTATGTTTGGCTTTGGCGAGACAGAGGGCCTGAACTACACCCCGCTGACACCGGTATGATAGTCATCAAGATAGGCGGAAGCGTAGTCGACGGGCTGCACCCGACAACCCTAACAGACATCAAGGCTATCGCAGAAAATGACAAGCTGGTGTTTGTGCACGGCGGCGGCAAGGATGTCACGGCCACCGCTACAAAGCTTGGCAAGGAGCAAAAGTTCATAGTGTCGCCGGGCGGCGTGCGAAGCAGGTATACGGACAAAGAGACTGCCGAGATATACACGATGGTCATGTCAGGCAAGATAAACAAGGCCATAGTCGGAATGCTCTTGCGGCAGGGCATCAAGGCGGTAGGTGTGGCCGGCATCGACGGGGGCATCCTAAAGGCAGAGCGCAAAAAGAAGCTGCTGATAATAAATGAAAAAGGCAGAAAGATGATGATAGATGGCGGCTATACTGGCAAGATAAATGCTGTCGACCCAGCGCTTGTGAATCGCTTGGTTGATAGCGGCTACGTACCCGTAGTCTCACCAATCGCACTGAGCGAAGATTACGACTTTCTCAATGTCGATGGCGACAGGGCCGCTGCATACGTTGCCGGCGGGGTCAAGGCCGACAAGGTGATATTCATTACAAATGTAAACGGTCTGATGCTCAATGAAAAGCTGGTCACCAGCATGACACTCGAGCAGGCCAAAGAGGCGCTGCCAAAGATAGGGTTTGGCATGGAAAAGAAGGTCCTTGCCTGCACCGAGGCGCTAGAGATGGGAGTCAAGGAAGCGATAATTGCCTCCGGTCAGGTTGACAATCCGATTTCTGCCGCAATGGCTCATAACAACTGCACGGTGATAACAAAATGAGCGCCGAAGATCAGCATCTAGCGACTCTGTACCAGAGGTTCCCGGTAAACCTTGCACGGGGCAAGGGCGCGAGGGTGTGGGACGTGGCAGGCAAGGAATACATTGACTGCATGGGGGGCTATGGCGTCGCGCTGGTGGGGCACTGCAATGACAGGGTAGTTGCCGCGATAAAAAAACAAGCTGACACACTCATTACTGCCCACATGTCCGTTTATAATGACACTAGATTAAAATTCATGGAGAAAATGGCGACAATAGCGCCGCCAGGGCTAACAAAGATGTTCTTTACCAACAGCGGCGCCGAGTCTGTCGAAGCCGCGCTCAAGTTTGCACGAAAATACACAAACAAGCCCGGCGTAATAGCCATGAATGGCGCGTACCACGGCAAGACTTTTGGCGCGCTTTCAGTCACTTACAACGAAAAGTATCGCAAGTCGTTCATGCCCTTGCTGGAGGGAGTAAAGTTCGTTCCATACAGCGACCCGGAAAAGCTGGAAGAGGCAATAGACGACACGACAGGCACTGTAATTCTTGAGCCTATACAGGGCGAGACTGGCATCATTGTCCCGCCTGACGACCTGCTGCCAAAGATCCGGGAAATCTGCAACAGGCGTAACCTTGTGCTGATATTTGACGAGATACAGGCAGGCCTTGGCAGGACTGGCAAAATGTGGGCAGGGCAGAACTGGAACACCACACCGGACATAATGTGCCTTGCAAAAGGAATCGCGGGTGGAATCCCGATGGGGCTTGTACTAGCAAAACAGGAAGTGATGGACGCGATGAAGCTGGGCGAGCACTCTTCTACGTTTGGCGGAAGCCCGATTGCCTGCGCGGCAGGCGTAGCCACGCTTGAAGCTCTCACCGATGACAAGCTCGTTGAAAATGCTGACAAAATGGGCAGGCACTTCAAGGAAGGCCTCAACCGCCTCAAGGAGAAGCACAAGATAATCCGTGAGGTAAGGGGCCTTGGCATGATGCTTGGGGTCGAGCTCCGTTTTGAGGTCAAGGATGTACTCTTTGACGGAATTCGCAATGGGTTGTTGATGTTGTACTCGGGAAGGAACATCATAAGACTACTTCCGCCACTTGTAATGGACGAAACGACGGTTTCCCGCGCAGTTGATATAATGGACGCTGTATTGACTAGCGAGGAAAAGAGAAGAAATGTCAGCTAACATCGATGAAACAGACGAGAAGATAATTCGCATCATGCAAGCAGACTCCCGCAAGGCCTTTGTCGAGATAGCCAACGAGGTGGGGCTGTCCGAGTCTGCGGTAAGAAGGAGGGTCAAGAACCTTGTTGACAACGGAGCCATCAAGCGATTTACAATCGAGCTTGGTGCAAGCGACAAGACAAGCGCGATAACGCTCATTTCAGTAGCATCCACTGCCGACACATCTGCCGTGTCAGGAAGGCTGATGAAACTCCCCGGCGTTGAAGTAGTCTATGAAATTACCGGCCAGTACGACATTGCCGCAATAATCGCAGCACCGGCTATAGTAGAGATCAACAAGTGCATAGACGACATACGCAAGATAGAGGGCGTATCTGACACCAACACTGTAATCATACTGAAGACGATGCGCTAAATTTCCTCTTTTTGTTTTTCGCTCCAAATTTTATGATTCTTCAAACGCGATGACATCTTCAAGAATAATATCTGAACTTGCTAAATATGATATTTTATACTAGCCTGCAATGAAATTCGATAAATTTGCACAGATAACTAGCATTGCCGCTGTGCTGCTGTTAGTGCCGGCGGTGGCAGCATTGCCTGCGAGTCTACCGATAGCATCGGCACAAATAGCGCCATCCGGAGACATGCTTGGCCTTGGCGACGCAATGACAGCTTCTAAAGATGGCAACCATACCAACATGACATTTCTCAGTGCGACCGGGATGAGCATGGTCAAAGGGGTCCGGGTCACCGGAATAGTCTTGGATGACAATAACACAGTTTCTGTAACTCTGGCAAATACTAACAAGACGGGCGAATCGGCAGCAGTAAAGGTGATGGCAGCCAGTGGGACGATGAATATAATGTCGGCCCTGTCCAGATCATTTGCATCAATGACAAATGAGAGCAGTTTTGGCAACAGTAGCGTTTCTTCAATGCCTGACAACGCCAGCCATAACGGCATAATGATTGGCTCTAACAATAGCTCTGCCAGCAACAATGCCTTTGGCAACAGCTCCACATTCGGAAGTTCGATTAGCCCATTTAGCTTCTTTGAAAACCTGAAAAATGGCACCAGCACAGTACCGCAGGGCTGGAACTCGCCTGCAAACGTGACCATAAGGCTGGTAGGCAATAATACCTCTACCATGACACCGAACGAGGAATCAGACATGACCTTTGTGTTCGTGACGGTGTTGCCTTTAACGCAAGGGGCTACTGGAGCGACACGCGTGACTACCGGAGGCTAGGAAACTTTCTGTTTCCTTTTCCTCACCTTTTAATTAGGTTAGAGCATAAAATACACTGGTTTTACAATAACCGGAGCAAATCGCAGATTGGGAACATTTGAAGACAAAAGCAAGCAGGGGCGCGACGCAAGTCAGGTAAAGGTCCCAGCGTCTGCGTGGCGGGTGCTTGCGGTTCTCAGCAGCATTGCCACGATGGTGATGTACGCCGAGACCATGCTCATACCTGCCCTGCCTGACCTTATCCGCGAGTTTCACGTGTCATACAGCATTTCATCCTGGATACTCACGGCGTATTTGATTCCCGGCGCGGTAATGACACCAATCGCCGGCAAGCTGTCAGACATCTATGGAAAAAAGAAGGTGCTGCTTGTCATCATGGCAATCTACATTGCCGGGCTTGCAATGGCTGCAATTTCCTCCAGCATCTACATGCTGATAGCATCAAGAGCAATACAAGGCATCGGGATGGCCATGTTTGTCATCGCGTTTGGCATAATACGCGACCAGTTCCCGAGGGAAAAGATCTCTATAGGCCAGGGGGTCATCACATCAATGTTTGCCTCCGGCGCGGTGATCGGCCTTTTGATCGGCGGAATCATTATCAACAACTACGGTTGGCACGCCACGTTCCTGTCTACGATACCTATAGCCATCGCGTTGTTCCTCATAATCTGGCGCTTTAACTATCAAGCAGCCAGGCCGCAGCAACAGCCACAAGCAGCGCCGGCCAAGCCGCCTGCGTACAACCCTGTGATGTCAAAGAGCGTGGATATCAAAGGCGCCCTGACACTGGCAACATTTGTCACTTCTTTTCTGATAGCACTGACCCTGATTGAAACCGGCTCTACAGGCGGCATGGCGCAGCTCGCGCTTTTTCTGGCGATAGGCGCAGCTGCGCTTGCGCTATTCATTGTAATTGAAAGGCGCACAAAGGCGCCACTGGTTGACTTTAAACTGATAGCTCACAAAGCAATACTGCCGTCCAACCTGATAATCATGGTCGTGGGGTTCTCAATGTTCATGGTTTTCCAGACGGTGCCGGTGCTTGTGCGTAACCCGCAGCCGCTTGGCTTTGGAGGCGATGCCGCGACCGCAGGGTACATACAGCTGCCATTCGCCCTGGTGCTCCTTGTATTCGGGCCCACATCAGGGTTCATTGTAAGCAAGCTTGGGTCACTCAGGCCGATAATCATAGGCACAGCGATAACCGCGGCCGGGTTCCTTGCCCTGCTGGCGTTCCACCAGAGCTGGGTGGCAGTTGCAGTAAACCTTGCAGTGCTATCAACCGGGCTGTCGCTTACAAACGTAGGGGCGATGAACGTGACAATACTGGCCACCCCGCCACAGTTCACCGGCATGTCGCTTGGGATGAGCAACCTGCTTAGGATCATAGGGAGCTCTGTCGGCCCGGCGCTTGCCGGCGTGTACATGCAGATGTACCAGTCAACGATAGAGGTGGCAGGCAAGCCAGCGGCATTTCCGTCCATGCAGGCCTACAGCATCATATTCCTGACGGCTGCAATGCTATCCATCATGTCAATCGGTCTTGCGATATACCTGAAGAAGCGGCTTGGCAAGATGTCGATACCAAACCTTGCCTGAAGGTAGTTCATATATTACCCATCTCCCCAAGATCACTTGATGTCCAACAGACCTCGGGCTGACCCGGAGACTGAAAAATACAGGGAAAAATGCACCGGCATTCTGGCGATATCTCCAAGCATCCGCTACGCCGGCATCATGAACAGGTTTGGCCGCACACTGGCCGGAGGGCTTCGCAAGGGAGTGGTGCCGTTGCTCAAGCCTGACGAGGCAAGGAATGAATACTTTATCGAGGCCACAAGAAACCAGCTGAGGAAGAACTTTGAAAAATCAATTGGCAAGGCTGAATACACGTTTACCGAAAATGAAAAGGTCAAGATACTGACCCTGTCAAGCGAGGACTATTTTTACTACATTACGATGGACAAGGACACACCTGCAAATGAAGTGGCGCGCATCATTGATGCTGCTAAAAAGTTGGTCAGGCAGAAATAATTACTTTGCAAACGCCTTGAGCTTGCCCCGCATTTCCCTGTCCTTCGAAATTGCTGGGTGCGCCGGGTCTGCCAGTATGACTTCATACCAGATGTTCATGCCGTCCTTGTAGAGGTAGTACGAGCCCATCACTTCAAGGTTGGGGAACTTTTCGCTCACCCTGCGTTCGGCCACCTTCTGCATGCTGATGCCCTGCTTGATGTGAACGACGCCGATGTGCTTTGGCCTTCTTCCTGCGACCGGCCTCTGCTTTCTCATTCCGCCCCTGCCGACCTTGATCCTGATAACCACGATGCCCTGCTTTGCTTTGTAGCCCAGCTTTCTGGCCCTGTCAAGCCTGCTTGGCCTCTCGATCCTGTGGATGGTTGGCTCTGTTCTCCAAGTGATTGCCTTGGATTTCAGCTCGTCCGAGTTCTCCTTCCACATCTTGAGCCATGTCTGAGCCATGTAGCTGTGCATTATACCACTCTCCTGTCCTGCACCCTTTTATAATCTATATTACGCCACGCAGGATCTGGATTATCTTTTCAGCAATGACAGTGGACGCAAGCTCCTGCGCCTCTTTTGTCTGCGCGCCAACGTGGGGCGTGCATATCAGGTTTGGCAGCGCAAGCAGCTGCTTGTTGATAGGCGGCTCTACTTCAAAGACATCAAGTGCCACCCCTGCTATCTTGTTGTTTTTCAGAGCGTCATAGAGGGCGTTTTCGTCGATTATCTCGCCCCTTGACGTGTTGACAAGGTATGCTGTCGGCTTCATTTTTGCAAAGCGCTCGGCGTTGAACATGTGATTTGTCTCCGGAGTCGACGGCACATGGCATGTCACAAAGTCCGAGCTCTCCAAGAGCGTGTTGAGGTCAGTGACTATCATTCCGGTTTCGCTGATGTATTCGCGGTTTATGGGATATGGATCATAGCCTATCAGATTCATCCGTAGCGCCTTTGCCATTCTGCCAATGTTGCGCCCGATGTTTCCAACTCCCACGATACCAAGGTACTTGCCTGACAGCTGGGTGCCCATGAGCTCCTTCTTGATCCAGTTGCCCTTTTTCGTCTCAGAGTCTGCCCTTGGTATGCTCCTTGCAAGCGAGATCATTAGCCCGATCGCAAGCTCGGCCACTGCGATGGAAGCGGCTTCAGGAGCGTTGATTACTCTGATATTTTTTGCTTCAGCTGCCTTGACGTCCACGTTATCGAGACCAACTCCGACCCTTGCGATTATCTTTGCCCTGGCAGCGGATTCTACAACTTCCTTTGTTACCTTGGTCCTGCTCCTTACAACTATAGCCTCATAATCCTTGACAGAAGCCACGAGCTCGGCGGGCTTTATCTCTGGCTTGTAGTCTACAGACAAACCTGCGCGCTTCATGCTGTCGATCCCAGCCTGGTCAATAGAGTCGCAGACGAGAACCTTGCCGCTGACTTGCATAGGGCTTCAAAATTCCAGTAGTAATATAATGTTTGTTGACAGCAAAAAATGATTTTATAATTGCCAATGCTCGCTGGATATTAGACAATGGCAGACGAGCTCGGCTATATCCTCCGCATATCGCGTGACGATACCGAGAAACAGCTGTACGCAAAGCGGTCGCTCTACGTCGGCATAAAGCGCGACTGGTCGCGGGGTGGAATGATATTGTTTGTCAGAAAAATTGGGATCGTTGACGCTTTCATTGGCTCTGGTGTCATTGACAAAATCGTTATCATTGACGAGCTTGCAGAAGAGGAAAGGAAATTGTGCCTAGAAAACAACTGGTACGGCAAGCTGGTATTTGCTACGCTTGCAAGGTTTCATCCTGCGGTGCCGGTAAAGGACACTTCTGCGGCAGGCGAGAACCCGCTCGTGTTGCATGGCGCCATAGTCAGCAGCGCCAATTTCTCAGAAATTGTAAGGCATGCACGCGCCAAGATAATTTCGTGAGGTGGTCGATTAATTTATTACAGCCGCTCTAGCAGTGTGCATCCGGCAATGTCGTTCCGAATTGACAAGGATTCTCTTGGCGAAATCAAGGTTCCCTCTGGAGCTTACTACGGGCCGTTTACCGCTAGGGCAATGGAGCAGTACAAGGTGACCGGCCAGAAGGTCCACATCAACCTGATACGGGCTTTTGTCATGATAAAGCGCTCCGCAGCACTTGCAAACAAAGAGCTCAAGGCGCTTGACGCAGGCAAGGCCGACGCGATAGTAAAGGCCTGTGACGAAATATTGTCAGGCAAGCTCATCGACCAGTTCACGGTTGAAGCCATCAACTCTGGCGCCGGCACCGCGTTTAACATGAACAGCAATGAAGTGATTGCAAACAGGGCACTTGAGATATTACACAAGAAAAAAGGCCAGTACGACATCATCAGCCCAAACGACGACGTCAACAAAGCCCAGTCAAGCAACGACACCTTTCCAACAGCAATGCACGTCGCGATTTTGCTCAACATGAACGAGACACTTTCCTCGCTTGACAAGCTGACAAGGTCACTTGAAAAGAAGGCCAAGGAATTTTCAGATATCATCAAGATAGGCCGGACGCACCTGATGGATGCAATACCGGTGACGCTTGGGGCAGAGTTTGAGCAGTACGCCTATTCGCTCAAGCAGGCAAGGGCCGCGCTAGTAAACGCGATGGAAGGTCTAGAATACGTGGGACTCGGGGGCACAGCTGTCGGTACCGGCGCCAATGCGCCAAAGGGCTACCGAGAACTTGCGATAAAGCACCTATCGGAGATTTCTGGCCTGAAGCTAAAGCCGTCAAAAAACATGTTCTACTCGCTCCAGAGCAAGTTCGACGTCGCCAGCTGCTCGTCGGCTCTCCGAAACCTCGCGATCGAGCTCAACAAGATGGCAAATGACATCCGGCTGATGGCGTCAGGGCCCACAGCCGGCCTTGCCGAAGTGCTCATCCCGGCAGTGCACGCCGGTTCTTCAATCATGCCCGGCAAGGTCAACCCGTCGCTTGCAGAGTGCCTCAACATGGTCTGCTTTAACATAATTGGAAACGATGTGTCAGTCGCGATGGCCGCGCAGGCCGGCCAGTTTGAGCTGAACGTGATGCTGCCCGGCATGTTAAAGTGCGTGCTTGAATCTACCGACATGCTGAAAAATTTCCTGCCGATATTTGCATCAAACATGGTGGACGGAATACAGGCAAACAGGGACAGGCTGGAATCGTACATCGAGAAAAGCCCTGTGCTGGTTACTCTGCTGAACCCGTACATCGGCTATCTGAAGGCAGCTGAAATCTACAAAGAGTCGCTCAAGACGAACAAGAGCATCAGGGAGCTTGTGCTTGGCAAGGGGCTGATGACAAAGGAGCAGCTCGACAAGGCGCTGTCCAAAGAGAACATACTTGGCGGCAGCTAACCCTTTTGTTTTTGCAGGATTCCACGCCGCATCTTTGCCAGCTCGTAGATTGTTGTGCCGATCAGGGCCGCTTGCAAGATGTAGCCTCCGATTATCAACACCACCGCATTGAAAGGCTTTGAGAAGGTGGTCATTATCTCGACGTGCGGCGGCGCAAGCGAGTTGCCTATCATGACAAGTACTGCCAGCGGGATGCAAGCATACAGTACTTTTCTGAAACCCCTATACGTCAATATGGTAAGCGCGATAAATGACAGCTCTAGTGCAATCGCCCTGTCTACGAATTTGGGGTCGCCAAACGGAATCGCTATTACGCCAACCACGCTGATGGCCGCCAGCACAACCGTGACTGCGGTAAATCGCACATGCTGTCTTGGTTGCAATTTCAATTAAAGCGTTTCATTATTGCTAACTATTAATAACAAGAGCCTTGATATTCTCACGATATGAAGGCTGCGCGGATAATAAAGACAAAAGAGCCGCTTGAACTCAAAGACGTTAATACTCCAAAGCCAAGGAATGATCAGGTTCTTGTAAGGGTTGAAAGCGCGGGCGTTTGCCACAGCGACCTGCATCTCTGGGAAGGCGGCTACGCTGGGCCGCAGGGCGTATTCATGAAGGTCGAAGACCGCGGGGTAAAGTTCCCGCTGACTCCCGGCCACGAGGTCGCCGGCACGATAGAGGAAATGGGCGAGTCAGTCACCGGGTTTCAAAAAGGCGACAGGGTGCTTGTCTACCCTTGGATAGGCGAGGGCACGTGCCCGGCATGCCGCGTCGGCGAAGAAAATATCTGCGACTCTCCAAGGAGCCTTGGCGTGTACCAGGACGGCGGCTACTCTGAGCTGGTTCTGGTTCCAAGTCACAAGTACCTTGTAAAACTTGAGGGGCTTGACCCGAATGCCGCGGCATCACTGGCCTGCTCCGGCCTCACAGCCTACACCGCGGTGAAAAGGGCTGAAACAGAGCCTGGAGAGACGCTTGTAATTGTCGGCGCCGGCGGCCTTGGGCTTATGGCAGTGCAGCTGGCAAAGGCAATAACAAACGCAAGGGTGGCTATCGTAGATATTGACGACAAAAAGCTGGCAGAGGCAAAGAGGCTTGGCGCTGATGAACTCATTAACTCTGCGGCCGGCGATACGGTCAAGGCAGTTAAGGACATAACAAATGGCCTTGGCGCCGAGGCAGTGATCGACTTTGTAAACAACGCCAAGACCGCGCCGAATTCCCTTAACATGCTAAGAAAAAGGGGAAGGCTCGTGATGGTAGGACTGTTTGGCGGGTCTCTGGAGCTAAACCTGCCGCTTGTCCCCCTCCGCGCGTTTACGCTCACTGGCGCCTACACCGGCAAGTTTGCAGATCTGGTCGAGCTTGTCGCGCTTGCGAGAATGAACAAGGTGCAGTCAGTGGTCTCGCGCAAGTTCACGCTCGATCA
Source organism: Nitrososphaeraceae archaeon (assembly GCA_021325075.1). GTDB lineage: Archaea > Thermoproteota > Nitrososphaeria > Nitrososphaerales > Nitrososphaeraceae > Nitrososphaera. The sequence continues at coordinate 16,031 of JAJPHX010000107.1, forward strand.
GGCAAACACTGCTCTTGAAGAGCTCAAGGCCGGCAAGATAATCGGAAGGGCAGTGATAAACCCCTAGACAGCAGTTGCTGTCCTGCCTGATAGAGACATGTTGTAAAAGGCATTCCATACGCCCAGTCCGTCATTTCTCTTGATGTCTTCAAGAAGGCGCGCATAGCCGGGTCCAGCTGCCTTTTCAACCAGCTTCCTAACAGGCTCCTCGCCCTTGAACGTCACGATCCATTCGTCGTAGACCGCCCTTGGCTCAGAGAAGAGCATCGCAAACGGGTTGTAGCCGGTCCGCTTCATGAAATAGTATTCAGCCATACTGATAAAGCCGGGACCAAACACAGAGTCGCCTGCCTCGATGAACCTTTTTCTTACTGCCTTGTAAGTGTCAAGGGCGACTTCGGCGCTTTGCGCATTCATGCCGCTTGCTGACGCAGCTTTGCTATTAACACGCTCGTATGTTTTTTATTCTACATACTTCTAGCACGAGGCGCATCGAAACTTCTGAACCTTTTATAAGGTTTAGAGGCTGTTAGTACTCGTGGCAAGCGACGATAAAACTAGTACCTATGAAGAAACTGTAAGCCGTACCACTTCCGAGCCGGCGCCAGAAACCACTATTACCGAGGAAAGGGCGATAACCACTGCCCCGTCAGGCGACGTCGAGACTTATGAAGTGCAGTCTGTCACAACTCCGGAAGAAGAGTCTGTGTCTGCCAAGGCCAAAGAGGCCGGCAGATCGCTCAAGGAGCTCATCTATTCTCTTGGCAAGAAGACAAAGGAAGTGACGGAGGAAAAGGCAAGGGAGCTGAAAGCCCAGTCTGTTGACATGAGCGCAACTGCCGACGCGCGGGATATACAGTACCTTGGAGACGACGTCGAGCGGCTGGTGACTGTCTTTGAAGACACGATGACAGAGATTCGCAAGGAATCCTACGACGAGCAGGAAAGGCTGCTTGTGGGGTACAAGAGGTTGCTTGAAGAACAGATAAACGTCATCAACGCAAGGCTTGAAATGGCCAAGCGCCTAAAGCCTGGCGCCTGACTTTTTATTCGACCAGCAACTTGCTCGTGATGTCCTTCACAACGACAGATTTTATGTTGACGAATTCCTTTATTCCAAATTCTGACAGCTCCCTGCCGATGCCTGACTTTTTGACACCGCCAAATGGCAGCCTCGGGTCGGACCTGACCATTTCATTCACCGATACAATTCCGCTTTCAACCTGCCTTGCGAGCCGGATCCCGCGCTCGATGTTGTTTGTCCAGATGCTCGCCCCAAGGCCAAACTCTGAATTGTTGGCTTCCCTTATCGCTTCTTCTTCGTTGCTGACAACTATTATTGGGGCGGCAGGGCCGAATACCTCTTCTTTCACCACCTCCATTTCGTGGTTCACGTTTGAGATTATCGTCGGCTCGTAAAAGAACCCGTCCCGGTTGATCGGCTGGCCGCCGGCAAGTATCTTGCCGCCCTTGCTCCTTGCATCTTCAACCTGCTTTGAAAGCGCCTGTCTCTGGCTGTCCCTGACAAGCGGGCCGACCGTAGTCTTGGCGTCAAGCGGGTCGCCCACGACTTCTGCCTGCGTGTTTTCAACAAACAGCTTCGTGAACTTGTCCGCGACTTCTTTTACCACGATAAATCGCTTTGCGGCAATGCAGCTCTGGCCGGTGTTCAGGAGCCTTGACTGGGTTGCCATGTGCGCAGTCTGGTTCAAGTCTGCGTCTTCAAGCACCACAAACGGGTCGCTCCCACCAAGCTCCAGCACGAATTTCTTCAGGTCCTTTGACGCAAGCTCTGCGACGCGCTTGCCTGTATTTACGCTTCCAGTAACTGACACGGCGTCAATATTTGCTTGCACAAGGGCTTCGCCGGTGCGATAGTCGCCGATGACTGACTGGAACACGTTTTCTGGAAAGCCGGCGTCCCTGAACGCCTGCTCCAGCTTCAGCGCGCTTCCAAGGCACACGCTTGAATGCTTTAGCACGCCCACGTTTCCGGCAGTAAGCGTCGGCACCGCGAACCTCATGACCTGCCAGAATGGAAAGTTCCAGGGCATTATGCTGGCCACTACCCCAAGCGGCTCAAACGACACAAAACTCTTGCGAAATTCTGTCGGTATTATCTCGTCACGAAGGAATGCCTCTGCGCGCTCTGCGTAATAGTCGCACACCCACGCGCACTTTTCAATCTCTGCAAGTGACTGCCTTACCGGCTTGCCCATTTCCTCGGTGACAAGCCTTGCATAGTCTTCGCGGTTTTTCCTCATGACCCTCCCAAGGCGGCGCATGTACTCTGCGCGCTCTGCCAAGTCCAGCTTTTTCCACTTGCCAAACGCCTCCCTTCCTGCCTTGACCTTCCTGCTGACCTCTTCGGGGCTTTCGTTGTCATAGGTTGCGATGACCTTGCCTGTCGCAGGATTGACGGTTTCTATCTTGGTGGACATGAACAATTAATGGCGCTTTCTGACATAATTATGTATATCCCGCGGGCAGGATCTGCTCCAAAATGGCTTTTACGCCAATCTTGTTTGAGCCTGCGACTCTTCGGTTACTGCATTGTGCGCCCGATAGGCTGCTTCACGTGGTCAGCTAATGAGAGTAAGCCGACATCTACAGCCGAAAGCTCTACCAGGCTGAGCTACCGCGGGACATTCCCGTTTGTTGCTAGAATGCTATATAATTGTGGCGTCAGAGGTGCTTGGCGACATCAAGCGAGAAATACGAGATTATCCTGTTAGCACCGGCGCGCCTTATAGACGCGATAGAGCAGACCTTCCATTCCTCTTCGTCTATCCACCCTTGCATGGCAGCCGCCTTTATCATCGCGTACTCGCCGCTAACGTTCTGGACTGCAATTGGGAAACCGAACCTGTCCTTTGCCATCCTGACAAGGTCAAGGTACGCAAGGGCCGGCTTTATCATGACCATGTCTGCGCCTTCATTGATGTCAGTCTCTATCTCCATCATAACCTGCCTCTTGTTTGCAAAAGACACCTGGTACGATGACTTGTCTATCTGCAGCCTTGCCTTGGCAAATGCCGCCGACCGAAACGGGGTGTAGAGTGACGAGGCATGCTTGGCAGAATAGGAAAGTATCTTTGCCTCAAAGCCGCTGTCGTGAAGCGCATTTCTGATCGCATGAACCTGCCCATCCATCATCGAAGAAGGCGCAACGACATCAGCTCCGGCTTCTGCATGGCTTTTCGCGATTTCTGTCAGCATGTCTAGCGTGGCATCGTTGTCAACTCTGCCATTACGCAGTATGCCGCAGTGCCCCGACAGGTTGTACTGGCAGACGCAGACGTCAGTCGTTACGTTAATTGAGCTGCCAAAGCCGGACTTGATCGCCTTCACGGCCTGTTGCACTATGCCGTTGCTGACTGCAGCCATCGAGCCATCACTGTCCCTAGTCTTTGGTATGCCAAAAACAATAATGGACGAAAGGCCGGCGCCGGCTATTGTCTCGATGTAGTCAGTTACCTTTTCTACAGGCACTATGGACATGCCCGGCATGGAATTGATACTGCCCTGCCTGTCTGAAACGAACACCGGGAATATCAGGTGTTCCTTGCGCAGGCCGACTTGATCAAACGCCGTCCTGTACGTTTCATTGTTGTCGCGCTGGACTTGCTGCAAGTGCTTGATAATGCTTGGGGCACGGCCTATGAATACGTTTTCTGCCCTGAACAATAAACCACAAGGTTCATTAAATATCCAAAATCCAAAATCACTGTGCGCCGGGTGACTATAGGCATTCCTGCCTATAATGAAGAGCAGAACATGCCAAACTTCTTGCAGTCGCTTGAAGAACAGCACATACGGGAATTCGCGATATCTGAAGTAATTGTCTCGGACGATTCCTCTGACGGCACGCCTGAAATTGTCCGTCGCTTTGCCGCGCACTCGTCACTGAACATCAAACTGCTCCACCATGATGCCAGAAGGGGAGCCGCCGCAGCATGGAATGAAATCTTCCAGCAGGCAACGGGCGACGTGATCGTGCTTTATGACGCAGACACGATACCCCACCCATCGTGCACAGAGCAGCTTGTTTCAGGCGTCAGGGAAAACGTTGGGCTCTGCTCTTCAAAGTCGCAGCCGGTGCAGCCAAGGGGTATCGCCGGCAGGGCGTCCGCCTTTATCTCCAGCTGGCTTCGCTCCGTGAGGCTGTCAGGGCTGTCGCAATACACCGTGATGGGCAGGGCGCTTGCCGTCGACTCGAAAGTTGCCAAGGTGCAGATACCGCCTGACATCATCGCCATCGACCTGTACCTGCAGTGCAAGGTGCTTGAAGCGGGCCTTGGCGTCGCCTACAATGACAGCGCAATAGTCTACTTTCAGCCTGCAAGCACGATGCAGGACCTGACCTCGCAGGTGGTGCGAGCAGCAAACGGCCACAACCAGATAAAGGACTATATCTCGCGCTTAAAGATCGGCCTGCCGGCGCGGGTGGCAGTCGCGCACGCGATAAAAAATGCTGTAGCGGATCCTGCAGGGGCAGCATCGGTTGCGATAGCGTACTCGTTGATACCGTATTACAGGTCAAGGCTGGCACAGACAAACTCTGCAAAGTGGCATACCGCCCAGAGCTCAAAGGCGATAGACTACCAGCAGCTAAAGGCCAGATTTTAACTTACACACTTTTTTATAACCGCACTTTCTGTAACGACACAAGGCAGGTGGGAGAGCAGAATGGTAGATGCGGACAAACAGCTTGAGTCGATAAGCAACAACGGCATGCTGTGGATAAACATCCAAAAGCCGACCTATTCCGAAATGAACCTGCTGGGGCAAAAGTACCCGTTCCACCGGCTCAACCTTGAAGACTGCCTCTCAAAGATCCAGATCCCCAAGATCGACAGATACCCGGATTACATCTTTGCAATCCTGCACTTTCCCACGCCGGACAAGGAAAAAGGATTCTTGTTCAGCCAGCTGTCCGTCTTCATGGGGGCAGACTACCTGGTGACGATACACAACGGCGAGCTAAAGCCGCTTGAAGAGCTCTTTTCGATGTGCAAAAATGACGAGCGGCAGCGCCAGATGATGATGGGCAAGTCGTCAGGCTACCTCCTTCACAAGATAATCGACACGCTGGTCGACGACCTGCTCCACATCCTGATGAAGGTGGTGGGCAACATCGATGACATCGAGGACAGCGTCTTTGACGAAAGGATATCGATCCCACGACAGATTTCGCTATTAAGAAGAGAGATAACCACACTGCGGAGGATCGTAATACCACTCAGGCGCACGGTGCTCGACCTGTCAAAGGATGTCCAGCGCTTTTCAAAGGAGGACCTCACGCCATACCTCAAGGACGTGCAGGACCACATTGAGAAGGTCTTTGAAGCGCTTGAAGAAGCAAAAGAGACAGTCGAGATCTACAAGGACACCGACTTTATGCTCAGCCAGGAAAAGACAAACAAGATACTTGCAGTGCTGACCATAGTGTTCACGCTGTCAATACCGGCCACAGTCATCGGCACGTTTTACGGCATGAACGTCAACGTGCCCGGCGGGATCCAGACAGGAAGCTGGGTGCAGCTGGGCCCCTACACTACCATGATATTTGTGGTAGCGCTTTCGCTTGGCACTGCCCTCTTTATGGTATTATACTTTAGAAGGCTCGGCTGGCTGGGACCGTCGATGTAGCGCATGGGCCATGCAGGCAGCATTTACCTAAGAGCATAAATATCAGTTGCATTACCTTTGAGTAGGATTGGCGGGCAAGGGCGAAGGAGGCATACAGGGTTACGTGTGTACTCCTCATGACAGGCAGTCAGACTCACTGATCGAAAGCTGGAAAAAGAGCGACAACATTGTCGACATTTACTTTGTCACAGCCACGTTCTCTGACGAAAGCGTGCCATATTTCCCAAACAAGGCCAACCACTACATCCTTGTGTCGTTCAGGGACATGGCAGGCATTCTAGAAGACATCAAGAAGAACAACATGGACAGGCTGTCATTCATGTTCAGCTTCAATAGCCCGCTCTTTGAGCGAGCAGGCGACAAGCTCAACTATGTTTCGCTTTACTTTACCAAGTATACAAACGGCGATCTGGAAATCGGAGATCTGGCAAACGTCATCGCAAGGCGCGAAAAAGTGAAAAAGGCAAGCCTTGCGCAGATGCAGCTCTTGGCTGCAGAGCAGCCCAAGTTCACGTTCCCGTACTCGAAGAATCTTGTCATACTTGAAGTCGAAGGCGAAGCGACGCACCAGACTGACCAGAAATACTGCGAGCGCACTAGGCGCGACGTGGCAAGGAAGGGCATTTCGCTTAACAACCTTGTCAGTTTTTCAATACTTGAAAAGCTAAAGTGATCATCTGCTATAATCTGTTAGTGATCAAATTACTTAATTGGTGGAAACGATACAACTATGAGTTCTGAACTCGCGCGAAAAGCCAAAGGTCAGGCAAGCAGAAACGTTAAATATGCACGCTTTTCTCTAGCCTTTTGATTTATGAGCAAGCCGATGGATCTTGGCGCCCTTAAAATTGGTTCATACATTATAGTTGACGGCGAACCGTGCAGGATAGTTTCATACGACCACAGCAAGCCTGGAAAGCACGGCTCGGCAAAGGCCAGAATCACGGCAGTGGGAGTTTTTGACAACAGGCCGCATCCGTTCGTAGGTCCCGTGTCGACCAAGGTCGATGTGCCGCTGATAGACAAGCGCAATGGCCAGATCATATCAAAGCAGGGCGACACACTCCAGATAATGGATCTCGAAACCTTTGAAACCTTCGAGACTTCTTCGGTGGAGGACGAGATAAGGGACAAGCTCGCCCAGGGCGACATCCAGGGCCGCGAAGTCGAGTACTGGAAAGTGCTTGACAGAATAAAGATAGTCCGGGTAAAGGGCTAAAGGTTCATAGATTAGATCATTGGCATTATTTTTGGATGCTGATGAAGTGAAGGAAGAGCCGGCTGATCATCTCATCATGATGAAGATTATGAGTACTGAGGCATCCTCGAAAAATCATTTAGTAATTCCGCATTTTTGACCTTGGGTTGACGATTGAATTCAGGGCGTTTCCGATCAGTATGAA
>JAJPHX010000014.1 GCA_021325075.1 Nitrososphaeraceae archaeon
AAGTGGACGCCGAGTTTGCGTCGCCGCCACGAACTGGCTCAAGGTAGAATTATTCAAGCCATGAGCTTTAGATTGGAAAAACTATCATAAACCTTAACTAGTTTGACATAGTTACCCATTATCGGAGAGTAGTATGTATATCATGAAAATGGTGGGAGTAATAAAGTCCCACGTCGAGCCAAACGATAAGGTAGTTGAACCAAAAAAAACTCTCAGGCTTGAAACAAGCAATGTATATTCTTGATTGTCTGCATGACGGTTTGTCAGAAGATCAGATTGTCGCAAACTGCAACAGCGATGTTCAGCTAGTAAAAATCTGGATCGACTTTTTGAAAGACAACCGTTGGGTGATCAAAGACGATGCCAATAACGGGCGGATTTTGACAGACAAGGGCAAAGAGCAGATGATAAGCTACTATCAAGTCTGAAACAGATAACAATTTGTCAGTTCTATACAGGGTTAGCATGTTATAGGGAAGTTGTAGATTATCGCTAGCGATAATTAGCTGAATCAAAAACATTCTAAATATAGTTCACCTAAAGGCTTTCTTGGCAGGTGCTTGCGGGGATGGGGCAAGAAGTCATTGTCAGCAAGGGCATGAGCGCCTGCTCTCATGGTGGCATTTATTCTGTGAACCCCAAGCTTGTAAAATTAGATTGTAGCTCCAATATCAACCCGTTTGGAACTCCGCGCAGGGCGATAGCAGCCATCCAAAAGGGCGCGCAGTTGCTTGCTCCGGTTTACCCTGACCCTGAATGCAAGGAGCTGAAATCAAGCCTATCGCGCTACCTGCATGTCAACCCTGAGTGGCTGAGCGTTGGAAATGGCGCGATGGAAATCATTTACTGGTTTGCCCGAGCATTTGTGAAAAAGCGCGCGGTGATCCCGGCGCCGACGTTCTGCGAATACGAGCTTGCCGCGCACAAGGCAGGAGCTCTTGTCGACTTTGCGCTGATGCGCGACTTTAAGCTTGATGCCGATTCGGTGATCGAAAAAGCAAGGGACGCCGACGCGGTATTTCTCTGCAACCCGAATAACCCGACAGGCATGCTTGATACAAAACAGATAATGAAGATAATCGAAGGTGTAGAGAGCTCTACAAAGGTCCTGTTGGACGAATGCTTTATCGAGCTTGTCGACTACCCCGGCGCCAATACCCTGATAGGCATGGTGAAAGAGTTTGACAACCTCGTGATCCTGCGGTCGCTGACAAAGTCTTTTGGGCTTGCCGGCTTGAGGGTAGGCTACAGCATTTGCAATCCTGCCCTTACTAAAAAATTATCCATATACAAGATCCCGTGGAACGTGAACTGCCTTGCGCAAGCTGCAGGAATAGCGGCCCTAAAGGATGCAGGGCACGTTGCAAGTGCAAGGGCTCTTGTGAAAAGAGAGCGCGGCTTTTTGCAGGACAGGATAGGCAAGCTAGAGTCATTCAGTCCATGCAAATCAGATGCAAACTATTTCATGATTGACCTGCATGGCAGAAATTCCACGCAGTTCAGAGATGCATTGTTGAGAAAAACGGGTGTGCTTGTAAGGGACTGCAGCACGTTCACCGGGATGGACTCGCACCACATCAGGGTGGCCATCAAGACGCGAAAGGAAAACCTGCTGCTGTTGAAGGCTCTGGGGATGTTTGATGGCTAGAAAAGCAAAGCTCTTGATGGTGCAGGGGACGTCGTCCGGGGCGGGCAAGAGCACGGTAGTGATAGGTCTCTGCAGGCTGCTATCCGACAAGGGCTACAGAGTGGCGCCGTTCAAGGCACAGAACATGTCCTCAAACTTTTTTGCAACGCCTGACGGCGCCAAGATGGCGCGCGTGCAGGCGATACAGGCGATCGCCGCCAGAAAGACGCCGGACCCCAAGATGAACCCGATCCTGCTAAAGCCGCTTGGAGAGTATCGGAGCATGGTATTCCTGAACGGCAGGTTCTACTCTGAGATGCATGCAAAGGAATACTACGAGAGGTTCGTGCTCCAGCAGGGCTTTTCGATGGCGCTGAAGGCACTCGACAGCCTGAGGCAGGAAAACGACATAATCGTAATTGAAGGCGCAGGCTCGCCTTCAGAAATCAACATCGCAAAATACGATATCGCGAACATGCTGCTTGCGGAAAAAGCGGGCTCACCCGTCATAATAGTGGCTGACATTGAAAGGGGAGGATGCTTTGCAAGCATTGTGGGGACGATGCAGTTGCTAAAGCCGGCTCACAGGAAGCTTGTGAAAGGGTTCTTGATAAATAAATTCAGGGGTGACATCACCCTTCTTGCCCCGGCGATCAAGGAGGTCCAAAAGATCACAAAGAAGAGAATCCTTGGGGTGATCCCAAAAATACAGTTTGACCTGCCGGAGGAAGATTCTCTTGTGGGCAACGCTGCAAGCAGGCCAGAGCTCCCACGAGAGTCGTGGAACTGGCAGATAGACCTTGTTGCAAAGGCAATCAAAGAGAGCGCGGATATGGATAGACTGCTTGGAGTTGTGGGGCTATGATACCCGTTATTGCGGCGCTTGCTGGCGGCATCGGGCTTGATTACCTGCTTGGCGACCCGCCAAACAAGTACCACCCTGTGGCATGGCTTGGCCGGCTTATCGGATGGTTCGTGCCAAGGCTCAAGGCAAGCAGGGCAGAAAAGGCAAGTGGGACAATATTTGCAATCGCTCTTGTCACATCGATTGGGCTGCTTGTCCATTTTCTTGCCTATGCAAGCATGTACCTGGCAGGCGTGGCGGCTGTTGCGATAGTATCTGCGCTTGCGCTTAAAGTCACAATTGCGGTAAGAGGCATGGAGAGACATGCAAAAACAATCATGACCTGCTTGGAATCCGGCGATTTGGCGGGCGCCCACCACAACCTGTCAATGATTGTGAGGAGAAAGACAGACGACCTTGACGAGCAGCACGTGCTATCAGCTACCATAGAGTGCATCAGCGAAAGCACGGTTGACGGCATCACCGGCCCGATATTCTACTATTCGCTTCTGGGGCCGGGCGGGGCATTTGCCTACAGGGCGATAAACACGCTTGATTCAATGGTCGGCTACAAGGACGACTA
>JAJPHX010000120.1 GCA_021325075.1 Nitrososphaeraceae archaeon
CCTGTCCACTGGGCAGCGATATTTGCCAAGGCGCACATGAGGAAGTACGGCACAACCGAAGAGCAGATGGCGGCGGTTTCTGTCAAGAACCACAAAAACGCGTCAAAAAATCCAAAGGCCCTTTTCAGTGAGCCAGTAAGCCTGAAAGAAGTGATGAATTCAAAGAAAATAGCAGACCCAATCAAACTGCTTGACTGCTCTGCCCCCTGCGACGGCGCATCAGCAGTGCTCCTCGTATCTGAAGAAAAGGCAAGGAAAATGACAGACAGGCCAGTGTGGATAAAGGGCATCGGGCAGCAAACAAACTCTGCAAGTTTTGCCAACGCGACAGGCGACCTCACGACAATCGAATCCGCCAGACTTGCAGCGCGCGACGCTTTTGAAATGGCGCAGGCCAAGCCGTCGCAAATAGACATTGCAGAGCTGCACGACGCATTCACGATTCTTGAGATTCTAGCATATGAGGACATGGGCTTTGCAAAGAAAGGAGAAGGCGGCAAGTTTGTCAACCAGCAGGAAACTGGGATAAACCCGCGTGGAGGCATTATCGGCTGCGGCCATCCAGTAGGGACAACGGGTGTCGCGCAGGTGGTCGAAGTTGCGTCGCAACTAGCTGGCGCGGCAGGAAAAAGACAGGTAAAGAACTGCAAGACTGGACTTGTCCACAACCTTGCCGCGGCAGGATCCTCTGCCACTGTGATAATCATGGGTGCATAAATTGCAGGAATTTCTTGAATGCTTGAAGAAAGGTGAATTCAAAATTCCGGTGTGTACCTCATGTAAAGGCAAGGCATGGCCTCCCTCCCATAACTGTCCGCATTGCCTGAATAAGACATCGCTTCAAAAAGTAGAGACTACTGGGGTTTTGCTTGAATTTACCAGCTCGCACATCCGGGACAGGGAAGGAATTTTCGGTCTAGTTGAAATGTCGGGTATCAAGATCGTTGGTTCTTTTGACAGTTTGCAGCTGAAGGAAGGCATGAGGGTGAAGATGTCTGGATGTGGGATAAGACCGGACGGCACTGCGTTTTATCATTTTGTAAAGGCTTGACATTAATATACTCCGGAGCAAGTGTATAGTTATGAGCTATGACAGGTTCATCGATGAGAGGCTCCTTACCAGCCGCGATGCGCTGAACAGGATGCAGATCAAGATAAAGCTGGTTGAAATAGATGAAAATGCCCGCGACTTTTCACAGCGTTTTGGCAGAAGGGTACTGATAAAGAAGGTGCTCTTGACAATAAAGTATACGGAAACGGAAGAGGTAGAGGAGAAAGAGCTTGACGTCGAAGAAATTGAAAAGCGGATGAAAAAGGAGCGACTGTTCAGCTCGTCAAACAGATGGATCGCATCTTCAGAGATCAAGAACGGCTACGTGATTGCAAATCGTCACTTGGACCTGCTCGCAGATGCAGTAGCGCTTGATATCATCAAAGTGTAGTATTTCAGAACTCGAGTTTTGAAACATCAACTTATTGGTCTTTTGATCCAGACTCTTATTGTTTCGTACCAGAACGCGGCAGTACCGGCAAGCGCAAAGCCTATGGCATAGATATTCAGGTTGTTGAAATTCAAAACAAGATAGGCTATCAAGAGTGTGGTGAAAAATGCTGCAAAAAACGATAGCCGGGGCACCGTCAGCCCGCCAATGTTTACAAAGGCCTGAAGCACTCCTACCTGGACTTTTTGCACCACGAAATAGCGGCCGTACTCGTCCTGACTCACAAGGGTCATTTCGACCAGCTTTTCAATATGGTAGTTTGCTACGCTAGGGCTAGAAAAGCCAAGGTCGCGCTGCACCTCCCTGACACCCACGGGCTCTTTCTTTTTTATCATGTAGGTGTAAACTTGAAGAGTCTTGCCTTTCAGCTGCTCCTCAATGGGCAGCTTTTTGCTGTCGTCGGCTGGAGGTTCAGAATTTTTGGCCAAAGCAGCGGGTCACGCAATATACAATTTTGCTAGAACAAAAGCACAATCCTCTCGCTATAAAGCTATCGTATTTAAACTCCATTGAAAAAGTGATAGCGCCGCTCGACAGACTCGAACTGTCGACCCACTGGTTAACAGCCAGTTGAGCTTCAAAGCACAATATTGCGCTAGGAATTTGCTCTACCATGCTGAGCTAGAGCGGCGCATTATTTTGTGTTCGAATTTGCTGTAATAAATGTTTGGGATTACTGCATGCCTTCTTCGCGGGAGTAGACATACAGCCCGTCGAGGAACACGCGCTGGTCCTTGTCCTTTATCTTTGTAGATAGCTCGATGTTGGCGGCAGTTTGTGAAACGTCTTCGAGGCTTGGTCCTTGGATCACAACGTCTTCACCTGCGATGTTGACCTTGGTGTTTTCACCCACTATTGTGGCAACCCTTGCCGCTCTTTCGCCAAAAAAATTCTCGATGTGAACTTCTTTGCCTTTCACCTTTACAGAGATTGGGAAGTGTGCAAATATGATCTTTAGCTTGTAGGTGTAGCCCTTTTCTACCCCCTTTACCATGCTGGAAATTATGCTGCGCGCGGTGTTTGTCACTGCAAGGTCCTGCTTGCGCTTGCCGTACGGCTTGATCGTGACCTTGTTGCCGTCAACAGTGATCGTGGCTGGAAGCTTTGTGAAGTCCTTCTTGACTGTCCCGAGCTTGCCCTTTACAGCAACCACGTTTCCTTCCTTTGTTACCTTGACGCTTGCCGGCGCCTCGACTTCTGCCATTATTGCTTGATCAGTAGACGTAGCCAACTAGAACTCCCCCTAGACCTTGTTCCTGTGCGTCGTGGTGCGACATGATTCCCTTGCTGGTTGAAACCA
>JAJPHX010000013.1 GCA_021325075.1 Nitrososphaeraceae archaeon
TCTGCGGCAACTCTTATTCCGCTTGCCCTTTCAGGAACCGAGGTACACAGCCAGGTCAACTGGATATCGTCGCTTGGCCTGAAGGCTGGAATCCTTGCAGATCCGATGTCTATAGTCATGACAAACCTTGTAGCTTGGATCTCGTTCCTCATCATGGTATATTCGACGGGCTACATGCATGGCGACAAGGATCTTACTCGATATTGGTTTTTCATGCTCTTTTTCATAGGCTCGATGCAGCTTATCGTGGTTTCAGACAACCTGCTCATGGTCTTCTTTGGGTGGGAAGGAGTCGGCCTTGCTTCGTATGCGCTTATCGGGTTCTGGTATCATGACAGGAAGAAGGACTATGTTGGCGCAGAAGGACACATCGCAGGAGGCATCCCGATGTGGGCTTCGCCAACTCATGCCGGCCTGAAGGCGTTCCTGATGACTCGCGCGGGCGACACCATGATGCTTGCCGGCATGTTCCTGATATTCATGCACGCCGGCACGTTTGGCTTCAAAGAGCTCGTTGCAGATCCCACATGGGCCAAGGTCATGTCGCAGAACAACCTGCTGGTCCCTGCAGCTGTCCTGCTCTTTGGCGGCGCGATAGGCAAGTCTGCTCAGTTTCCGCTCAACGAATGGCTGCTCGAAGCCATGACCGGCCCAACGGCGGTTTCTGCCCTCATCCATGCCGCGACCATGGTCAAGGCCGGCGTTTTTCTAGTGGCGCGTCTGGGACCGCTGTTCTTTGCAGTGGCTGCTGCAGGCGCGCTCAACGTCCAACAGTTCTTTGAAGTGGTGGCCTGGGTTGGTGCCATCACCGCGTTCTTGCTTGCGACGCAGGCGCTCGTGAACCCAGAGATAAAGAAGGTACTTGCATATTCGACAGGTTCCCAGATAGGCTACATGATGATGGCCCTTGGCATCGCCGGGCTTTCTTCCACTTTTGTTGACGGCTACACCGCGGGATTCTTCCAGCTCATGAGCCACGCGATGTTCAAGGCGTCGCTCTTCATGGGCGCAGGCGCGCTGTTGCATACAGTGGGCTCGCGCTTTATGACAGACATGGGCGGCCTGCGAAAGCACATGCGCAAGACTTACATCTTTATGCTCTTGGCAAGCCTGTCGCTTGCAGGCGCGCCTCTCATTACGTCAGGCTTTTGGAGCAAGGACGCGATATTCGCAGCGGTGCTCGAATCAGGCTACCAGTACGCGTGGCCGCTGTTCGGAATGGCCGTGGTAGTCGCCGTCATGACAGCATTCTACACCTTCAGGATGATTGGGATGGCCTTCTTTGGCAAGGAGAGCAAGCACATGGAAGAGATGGAGCAAAAAGGTCACCACCTTCACGAAGTGGGCCCAAGCATGTGGGTGCCATTTGCCATCTTGGCTGTCGCTTCAATCGCCATAGGCTTGATCGGCTTTATCTTTGAGGCACAGATCCATCACCTGCTCTCTGAATATCTGGCAGCGTCGTTTGGAATCCACAGCAAGGAAGTTGAAGCAGGAATCCAGATCGCACCATCCGGCGACAAGACATTCTTTGGGCTAAACCCGATAGCTGCAGCTGCATCGGTTGGGGCATTTGCAATAGGCGGCGCTCTCGGCTTTATATTCTACATTGCAAGGAAGGCAGACCCTGCAGTCATTTCAAGAAGCATCGTGACAAGGGCCATCTGGAAGTTCCTCTACAACAGGTGGTACCTGAACACTGCCCTGTACTGGGGCGGGGTGGTGGGGCCGCTTGCGATATACCGCTTTATCTGGAGATATTTTGAGAGCACTGTAATAGACGGCATAAACCCCGCATTCCAGTTTTCGATGGGCTACATGTCCAAAGTCGTCAAGGCAGGGCAGACGGGCATAACTCAGACATACCTGTTCGTATTCGCAGTAGGCATCATGATAGTCGTGATGCTCCTGTTCTTGTAGGTAGATAAAAAATGGTTGACCTTTTCTCTACTCCAATACTCGTGACGGTGATACTGGGTGCCGTAGGCCTTGCCATCCCGGCTATTGACGCTGGCAGGCGCGAAAAGGGCGCTGATCGGAACAAGGTCTACAGCGCGATAGCGTTTGGCGCGCTCATCGTCGCGATGGGGATAGTTGTCTTCCGCGTGTTCTCCGGCGAAGTGCTGCCGGCGGTGGCGTTCTCACAGAGCGTTATCGTGGACGACATGTTTGGCTCGTTCTTTGCAATCGCACTATTGCTCGTATCGGTGATGGTGACTGCCTCTTCTTGGAACTACTACAAGGGCAAGTCAAACCCGGCAGCCTACTATTCGCTCATACTGCTTTCAAGCATCGGCATGGTCATCATCGCGTATTCTACAGACCTTGTGATGCTGCTGGTAGCGTGGGAGCTGATGTCGCTTCCAACCTATGCGCTTGCCGGATTTTCAAAGCGCGACCCAATATCAAACGAAGCGGCAATAAAGTACTTTATGTTTGGCGCGCTGTCGTCGGCGCTTATCGTCTTTGCTATCGGCCTTGTCTACGGCATGACTGGCACCACCAACATCGGCGACTCGATAAAGGCAATGTCTCACATTGACTCTAGCCTCATGCCGGTCGGGCTTTTGGCAGTCGCGCTCTTTATCGCCGGCTTTGGCTTCAAGATGGGGCTTGTGCCATTCCACATGTGGCTGCCAGACGCCTACGAGGGGTCGCCAACGACCATTGGGGCATTGCTTGCAGCCGGCACAAAGAAGGCCGGATTTGCTGCCGCGCTCCGCGTGATCGTGCTTGGCATGTTTGCGCTCAACCTGGACTGGACGTTCACCCTTGCAATAGTCGCCGTGTTCACGATGACCCTTGGCAACCTAGGCGCGCTGGTGCAGAAGAGCGTACCAAGAATCCTTGCATACTCTTCCATCGCGCAGGCAGGCTACATCATGATAGGCATCGCGCTTGCACCCTATTCTGACCAGGCGCTTACTGGTTCTCTGTTCCACATAATCAACCACGCAGTGATGAAATCAGCTGCCTTCATCGCCGCGGCGGCAGTTGCCACCGCGCTTGCCGGCTACAGCCTAGAGAAATACCGCGGACTTGGAAGAAGGATGCCCATAACTGCGATCGCGCTTTCAATTTCGCTGCTTGCCCTTGCAGGCGTTCCACCACTCAACGGATTTTGGAGCAAGCTGGTGCTCTTTGGGGCAGCCATCAACTCCGGCCCGCTAGTAGCTTGGGGTCCATGGCTTGCGATAGCCGGCGTCCTCAACAGCGCTCTCTCTCTTGGCTACTACGCCTGGATAATGAGAAAGATGTACATGGAAGAGGCACCGGACATGAGCAGGGTAAAGGAGCCAAGGGCGATAGTTGCAGTGCTGATATTTGCCATAGTGTTCATGGTTGGCTTTGGCGTCTGGCAGGCACCACTGCTTGACTTTGCGTCAAAGGCTGCGCCTGACCTGTCGTCTGTGGTTCATGCGTCAACTACAATAACTGGCGGCACCACGAGCATGCAGGCTGCCGGCACCATAACCCCAAGCAAATAGCTAGAACGTATAGTATTGCCAGGGTTTCGTAAAACCATGTGTTGGGCGATTAAATTAGGCTAAAACTGGACTGATGCCAAGTCCGTAAGATGCTCCAGGTGGCGCTTGGCTTTGCTCTCAGTTGATATCTTGCGAAGCTCATTCTTTGCCTTTGCGGCATAAGACCTATACAGGTTGTCCATCCTGTCTACAAATTCCTGCGACTTGCCGTTCTTCCTGACAAGCATGTTAAAGAGCCTGTTTTCGTTGTTCCAGTCTATGAGGTCGTCGTGTATCTGGTACGCGATGCCAAGCAGGTTTCCAAACGATGTCATGGCGTGGACTTGGTCATCCTCGCCCCCTGCGATCATTGAGCCTATCTTTGCAGAAGCTTCAAAAAGTGAGGCAGTCTTGTATTCGAGCACCTTGATGTAGTTGTCTTCGGATATTTCTGGCTCTTTGCTAAGCCTTATCTCCATCATCTCGCCCTCGCTCATCCTCGTTGCAGCGTTTGAGAGCTCGTTGACGATGCGTGGATCCTTCAGCTTTGATCCGATGTTGAGAATCACCCCTAGGACGAAATCCGCGGTGAGTATGCTGCTGTTGTAGCCGTATTTCACGTGGAACGAGGGCTTGCCCCTTCGCAGGCTTTCCTCGTCAATGATGTCATCGTGGATTATCGATTCGGTGTGCAAAAGCTCTATCGCGGATGCCGCAAGATAAGCGTCAGAGTCAGCCTTTTTGGGCATGCATTCTGCTGATAGCAGGAGGATCAGGGGCCTGATGCGCTTGCCGCCCTCGCAGGCATAGCGCAAAGGAGCATGGAATTCGGACCACGAATAGAGGTCTAGCTCGCGCTTGAGCGCGTCATCAATTTTGGCCAAATAATCTGCAAACTGCTCAATTAGAGGGTTAGCTTCGATGTTTCTCCTGCTCAAAAACTGGTTCTATCCCTGAAGTACTCCATATTTGTGACCATATTAATTTATCATTTGCACGCCACCCGGGGTGCCTTAGAAATGAAATGGTATAATGCTCCGGCCGGGATTTGAACCCGGGATCTGCGACTTGAAAGGCCACAATGCTTGACCGGACTACACCACCGGAGCGCTTGCAAACTTTGTAAAAACCTGCACATAAAAACCTTCATTTCATAAGAAATACA
>JAJPHX010000089.1 GCA_021325075.1 Nitrososphaeraceae archaeon
CTGACGGTCTCTACAAGCTCGTCGCTTGGGCGCGTGTGTCCCCCGATCCCTCCAATGTCCGCCTTGATAGCACTTACTGTAACTCGCATACCGAGACAAGCTCATGACCTTTGGTTTAAAACTTTTCCGTTAACTTGTTACTTAGGACTGCCTCGCCAACATGTGGGCTGCCAGCGCGCGTCGAGACGCCGCAGAAACACAGGCGAAATACAAATAAAGCCCATGGAGCGCTCTTGCTCTATGAGCGCTAGCAAAAAACCACACATGAACTTGGTGGTTACAGGTCACGTCGATAATGGTAAATCAACTACAGTAGGTCATTTGCTGGTTGATCTAGGTGCGATAGACCAGAGAACCATTGACGCATATGCCAAAGAATCAGAAGAGACAGGAAAGGGTGATACTTTCAAGTACGCATGGGTCCTCGACAGCATCAAGGACGAGCGCGAAAGAGGTATTACAATCGATCTTGCCTTTCAAAAATTTGAAACGCCAAAGTTCTTTTTCACGCTGATCGATGCCCCAGGCCACAGAGACTTTATCAAGAACATGATCACGGGCGCGTCAGAAGCTGACGCATCCATCTTGGTCATTTCTGTCAAGCCGGGCGAAACAGAAGCATCCATCGAGCCAGGAGGACAGGGAAGGGAACACGCATTCCTTGCAAGGACTCTTGGCGTAAATCAGCTTATCGTCGCCCTGAACAAGATGGACGATGTAAACTATCAGGAAGCACGCTTCAAAGAAGTCAAGGAGAACGTTGACAAGATGCTAAAGATGGTAGGCTACAACACTGCCAAGATCAACTTTATCCCGATATCCGGCTGGAAGGGCGACAACTTGGTCAAGAAATCAGAGAACATGCCATGGTACAAGGGTCCAACCCTTGCAGAGGCACTCGACCTCTTTGACCCGCCAGAAAAGCCAATCGGCAAGCCACTGAGAATTCCAGTGCAGGACGTCTACTCTATCACCGGTGTCGGAACCGTGCCGGTAGGCAGGGTCGAGACAGGCAAGATGAAGCCCGGCGAAAAAGTGATCGTCATGCCATCGGGCGCGCCAGGCGAAATCAAGTCAATCGAAACTCACCACACCCAGATGGAGTCGGCAGAAGCAGGCGACAACGTCGGCTTTAACCTCAGAGGCGTAGACAAGAAGCAGATCAAGCGTGGCGACATGATTGGCCCAGCAGACAACCCACCAGCAGTCGCAAAGGAATTCGAAGCGCGCCTCATAATCATCCATCACCCGACAGCACTTGCACCAGGCTACACTCCGGTACTTCATGCTCACACTGCGCAGGTGGCAGCAACAATCTCCGCTTTCATATCAAAGATTGACCCGAGGACCGGCGCCACAGTCGAAGAGAACCCCAAGTTCCTAAAGACAGGCGATGCGGCGATCGTCAGGATCAAGCCGGTTAGGCCGCTTCCAATTGAGACCTTCAAAGACTACCCCGAAATCGGAAGGTTTGCACTGAGAGACATGGGTACCACGATCGGTGCAGGCGTCGTGCTGAGCATCACAGAAAAGTACGACCCGAACAAAAAGTAAGTGAATTAGATGCCACAAGCAGCAAGAATAAAACTCACGAGCACAAACCTTGCAACGCTAGAAGGCGTTTGCACCGAGATAAAGGGAATCGGGGAAAAGACAGGAATCAAGCTGCGAGGCCCCCATCCTCTGCCGACCAAAAAACTCAAGGTGGTAACGAGAAAGTCTCCGTGCGGCCAGGGAACTAACACCTATGACAAATATGAGATGAGGATCCACCGCAGGGTGATCGACGTTGGGGCGGACGACAGGGCCATCAGGCAGCTGATGCGCCTAAAGATTCCTGACGACGTGTACATCGAAGTGTCGCTGACGCAATAATCACAACTTTTTGTAAGAACCTTTCGGGACCCTGATGCGCCGCGAGGCCTCGGGGTGCAAAATTTTTGCCATTATTTCAAGCCCCGTTACAGTCCTCGGGCCGGGCTTGCTGAAATACGCATTGGCGTTGACTGCATAGATTCTGCCGCTCCTGACTGCGCGCATCGACTTCCACTTTTCATTGCCTGCAAGCGGCGGCAGTTCCTCGAGTGTGCGCCTTATTTCAAAGCCGCAGGGCATTAGCACGATTATGTCCGGGTCGAATTGCACGGCTTCGTCAATTTCCATCCGGCGCGACGGCTCGCCGGCAGAGCTGATGCCGTTTATGCCGCCGGCGTACTCGACCATCTGCGGGACCCAGTGGCCGGCTGTGAATAGCGGGTCGAGCCACTCGATGCAGAGCACACGTGGTTTATTTTTTATTTTCATGCCCCTTACGACATCGATCCGCTTTTGCAGCGAGGCCACCAGCTTGCGGCCCTGCTGAACCCTGCCTATTTTTTCAGCCACGTCCATCACGCTGACAAGGATGTCGTCCAAGTCGTGTGGATCAAGCACCAAGACATCCGGCCGGCCGCCAAGAACATTGACCGCCCGGCTGATCTCTTTGGTAAAGGGTGAGCATACTTCGCAGAGCCCCTGCGCGACGATAAGGTTGGGCTGGGCTTTCTTTAGCATTTCATCGTCAACGATATAGATGTCCCTGCCGGAGCGCATCAGCTCGACTATCTTGTTGTCGATCTCGCGGCCTGTCATACTGCCGAGGTCAAAAGACGGGCGTATGACGCGCGGCTTTTTTCTTGCCTGTGGCGGGAACTTGCATTCGTGAGTCACGCCCACGATCTGGCTTCCAGCCCCGAGCTGGTACAGGGTTTCAGTCGCGCTTGGGAGAAACGAGACTATTCTCACGGCAAATTAGAAAAAAGTTGCATTCGCTTAAAAACCTGCCTTCTGCAGAATTGTTGCGCAAGATTTTTCTGTTAAACCGAGTCACAAACCAAAACCATTTTAAGCCTAGAAATATTGTCAATAGCCAATGAACTCGAAAATTGCAGTCGCTGTCGGGCTGGCAGCGGTGCTGGCTATAATGCTGGTACCAGTTTCACTGTCGCCGGCTTTTGCAGCGGACGTAGCTGTAACCATTGTGTCAGGCGCATCGAGCAAGAGTACCGATGCATTCTCTCCAAGCCCTGTAACTGCCAATGTTGGTGATACAGTAACGTGGACAAACAAGGATACTTCACCACATACAATAACATCAGGAACAGATGGAAAAGCAGATGGCAAATTCAATTCCTCTCCCAATACAAGCCCGCCATTCATAAATCCACAGCAAACATACAAGGTCACATTCAACGCAACGGGCGACTACCCATACTTCTGTGAGCTGCATCCAAACATGGTCGGCATGGTAAAGATTGCAGGCGGCAGCACTAATGGCGGACCTATGGCAACAACAGTAACTGCAAAAACCGCTGATGGCCAAAGCTTTCCCGTAACCAGCGCTTCGACAACCTCAAAAGCAACAACAGCCACAATCCAAGAAGGCCAGTCAGTGACAATCACATTTGACAAAGCTGGCGAAGTACAACTAACACTACCAACAAAAATGATTAGTGGCATCAACAGCATCACAGCTGGCGGCCAAACAGTCAACTTTACGCCAGTCAACGCAACTACAATCAAGTTTACGGTACCTGCAAGCTCTACAACAGTCGTGATCAAGGGTGCAACCGTA
>JAJPHX010000061.1 GCA_021325075.1 Nitrososphaeraceae archaeon
CAATACATCACGTTTGAAGCAAAGATAGACAACAAGGCGGCAAGAAAGATTATAATCAAAGAGCCGATGCAGACAAGCGGGTACACGATGGTAGGCTGAGGTGGAAAAAATTTGATAGTAGAATCGTTCAACCACTTAATAGAGATAGTGTTTGCGCCGCTCGAAGGCAACATCAATTCGGCAACGCCGGCAGGGTTGCTACTGCTTGGGCTAGTCATCGGCCTTCGCCATTCAATGGAGGCGGACCACGTTGCGGCGGTATCCACCATAGTAGCAGGCAGCAACAAGAACAAATTCCGCGCGCCGATGCTTGGCGCGTTATGGGGCCTTGGCCACACGGCATCGCTGTTTGTCGCCGGCCTTGTCGTCCTGCTTTTGGCGATAAGCATACCCCAAAGAGTGAGCAACACCCTGGAATTTGGAGTTGGCATAATGCTGGTGTTCCTTGGCATGACGACTCTGACAGGCTTTAATGCCGCCAGGTTCTTGCGCGGGATAACTGGCAGAGGGCAGCACAAGCACGTACATATTCATGACGACACCGGAATCATGCACTCTCATGAGCATGATCACCACGACCACAAGCACGGGCACAAGCCACTGATAGTGGGCATGGTGCACGGCATGGCAGGAAGCGGGGCGTTGATGCTGGTGGTGCTGTCCACCATAAACTCTGTCCCACTCGGGCTTGCATACATAGCCATCTTTGGGGCCGGCTCCATAGCCAGCATGGCCGCGATGAGTACGCTCATCAGCCTGCCCTTTGCCAAGGCAAGAAACCACAGGCTCAGCTTGGTGCTAAAGTACGTGTCTGCCATAATCGCCCTTGCAGTAGGCGCAGGGTTGATGTACGAGCTTGGAATAGTGAACCAGATCTTTTTCTAGTAGTAGTGGTGCGTCGGGCGCTGCTGCTTGCCCAGCCTGTCAAAGTAGTCGTGCTGATGCTCCTTGTCGCCGCCGGCGTGCGAGTGCTTCGTTCCGTTTGAATGCGTATGTGTATGCACCGTCGGCTTGGCTATCAGCACGTCGTCCACCCTGATAAGCAGGTTTGTGACCTCTACGGCGGTCTTTAGCACCTGCTCCTTGACAATAGTCGGTTCTATCACTGACAAAGGCATGTCCTGCACCTTTCTTTCAATTGCGTCGACTCCGCAAGAGCTGGCTTTGCCGTTTGACAGAGCGTGTCTTGAGCGCAGTTGAACTAGAGTGTCGATAGCATCCATGCCCGCGTTTCTGGCGATTGTCAGCGGGATTTCTTCGAGCGCGTCGGCAAACTTTTGGACTACTATTTGCTCACGGCCGGCGATCGATGCAGCTTTTTCCCTTACCTTTCTTGCAATCGCCACTTCTGCCGACCCCCCGCCCACCACTATTGCCGGCTTGATGATAAAGTCCTTCAGGACGTGTATTGAGTCAAGAGCCGAGCGGTGGCATTCGTCAAGCGTCCTTTTCGAGTTTGCCCTGAGCAGGATTGTGAGTGCCTTTGGGTTCCTGCATCCCTGCACAAACACCATCTTGTCGTCTCCAACCTGCTTCTCATAGACCCGTTCTGCATAGCCAAGCTGGATGTCAATGTCTGCGTGGTGGTAATGCTCGTGACCGTCGTGGTGATGGTCATGTCCATGATCATGGTGATGTGCATGATCATACTGGTCATGATCGTGGTCTAGTTTTTCAGATATAGTAGCTCCTGTCGCTTTTGCAAGCCAGATCAGGTCGTTTTCCTTTACCCTCCTGACTGAAATTATTCCTGCCCTTGTCAGCAGGTGCTGGGCAAGAGTATTGATCCCTTTTCTTGAAATCACGACGTTGGCGCCAGAGTCAATGATGTGCTGGACCTTCGACCTTATCATTTCAGCTTCCGTGTCGATGTATGACCTGATCTGCTCTGGAGAAGTGATGCGGATCTCTGCGTCTGTCCTTGTCCTCTTGCCTTCGAGATCCTCGTCGACAAGCAGTATCTTGGCGTTTTCCACCATTCTGGGCATTGCAGAGCTATCTATGGTCTTGTCAAGCACTATTCCATTGATGAGCTGCGCGTCGACAAAGCTTCCCTCCTTTTCCTCGATCTTGATATCATCGATGTCAACAGAATTACTGGAAAAGTCGGCAATAGAACAGACTGCGTCAACCACCAGCTGCGCAATTCTTTCGCCACCGTATGACAAAGCCTTTGACTGTAGGCAGGTAATGGCAAGCTTCAACATCGTCTCTTTGTCAGAGTTCATGTATGTCTTTGAAATATAGTGAAGGGCTTCAAGGGCGATATCAAGCCCTTGCGAGTAGCCGTCTGCAATGGTTGACGGCGCTATCCCACTGTCAAGCAACTCCTCTGCCTTTTGCACAAGCGCGCCTGCAAGGATGACTACTGAAGTGGTGCCATCGCCCACTTCGTTGTCGACTGCGTTGGACGCCTCGATCAGGATCTTGGCTGCTGGATGTTCCACGTCAACCTTGCGAAGGAGGGTCGCTCCGTCCTTTGTCACAGTGACTTCGCCCATTATGTCGATGAACATTTTTTCTAGCCCGCGGGGACCAAGAGAGCTCTTTACAAGCTCTGCGATGAGCCTTGCGGCAAGCAGGTTGTACCTCCGGGCCTGATTGCCACTGCTCCGCCTTGTATCATCGCCAAAAAGCTGCCCCGTGGCATCCATATCCACTAGAAATCATCTAGCAATTATAAAAATGTGCAATTAAGGTTTTGCCAATTGCAGCGCATGGCTTCTTGCGATGCCTGATATCGATTCTGTCAGGTGCCGAACTTTGTCTATAGAATCGTCAAGCATCCTCACGACAAGGCCGCAGTCGCGCGGCAGGATAGAGCAGCCTGCCAGCATGGAATGCTCTTTTATTGTCGCATTGACCTGCTGATCTATGCTTTCATGGTCAGGTGTAACGATGTAGATCATTGACCACAGGGTTTTGCCGCCAAATAACCGCTCAAATTCCTTGCTGCTCGCCGGCTCTATCTTTGCCGCGTCAGAAAATAGCATCTTGCCATTTTTGTCACGCGCGTCCATCTTTAGGAAGCAGATGTCAAAATCAAACGCCTCGCCAGATGCCGTCCTGCCTGCAGACACTGTTTCAGAATACAACACTGTCGAGCCTTGTGCGGCCTGTATGTTCACGCTCTGGCAGAACCTTGATGATTTGAACGGGATGAGCTGGTATGGGATGAACTCGACATAGCTCGCGTCTTCTGCGGTAATTGCAATATCCTGCGCGGCGTATCCCCTGTCCATCTTGTATATCTTGGTGGCAGCCTGGGTCGTTATGCGCGACGACGTGCCATGCCCGGCTATTATGTTGATGTCCATCCTGTCGCCCTGCAAGATCCCACCTGCAGACGACATGAGATACACGTGAGCCATGCCCGGCATGCTGCTGTCAGGGTACAGGGCCTTCTGGACAAGGAGTGGCGCCTTTGTGCGGAGCCTGCTGATGACTGTCTTGGAGCCGGCGAGGGCAAGCTCCACCTGCGCCATGCCGCGCTCTCCCGCGGCAGATCCGTACCTGCTAAATAAATAAGGGATTTTCATCTTGATTTTTTCCTTCTCGGAACCGGCTTTTGCTGCCTGTCAAAAAGGACATCTCGGATGATATGGCCGGCGACGCGGTCGGCGCCTTCTCCGGTCCTGCAGTTGACAAACTC
>JAJPHX010000153.1 GCA_021325075.1 Nitrososphaeraceae archaeon
TCGTCGCGAAGCTTCAAGCCTATCTCGCTTGGGCTCAGGCCGTCCTTTGACATCTGGACGACGAGGGACGACACCTGTTCCGGGCTCTGGCTTAGCCAAGAAGGAGAGCTCTTTGAGGTGGGACGGATCGAATGAGACTTGCCATGAGTGTGAACATGAATTCGCGCCATATTCCTACCAACTTAGCAAGTGCGTGTCTTAAATGTTTACTTGCAGCCGCTCTGGCACGTCGAGGCAATGCAAATTCTGTTCTGCTCACAAAGGTTAAATATTCGAATTCGAAGAGGTTAGGTAATATGAACAAGCCAACTATGATGGCTACAGTCGTGATGGCAGCGCTTTTTGCTGCGGTTGCAGTAGGATCCACCCCGCAAGCATTCGCACAGTACTTTGGTGGAGGTAGTGAGCCCCTTACCCAGGATCAGATCCAGTTTTGCAAAGACAATGGGGTTGACCCATGCACTCAAAACAACATCCTAGCAAAGGAAAGGGTTCTGCACGCGCAGTCCACAACCTATGGAAATGCTCCATCAGGATCTGGAACACCAATGCTGTCAACCGGGACAGGCCAGATGGCAGTCTTCATTGGCGTCCTAGGCGCAATCTTTGGCGGCGTAGCTGCGATGTTCTTCTTCAAGGGCAGAGGCGCAAAACCAGTAACGACCTAAAATCCCGCCTCTTACCTTTTTGTTTTTATTTAAATAGTTCTAGTCGTTCTTACGCCTCCTAGCATGGCTATAAAACCCCGATTCCGACGGTGACCAAAATGTATATATCTTTGGTGCAATTCTGCATAGTTTAATGGTCTTCGACACTCTAATTGGGCAGATAGGTCCGAACTACGATCCACTCTTCTACGACGTCATGGTCTACATATTCGGAACCATGCTGTTCGCAGTGTTCTTGCTGGGCGTAATCGCCTTCTGGCTTAGAAGGAAGGGTCTTGGCGGCGGCTCTGCAAAGGAAAAGTGGGCTCAAGAGCTAGAACGATACTTTGAGCGCGAGCAGATCGGTCTGATCCCCGACGAGAAGCACCACTGGTAAAAACCAAGGGCTACGCGCCCATTACTTCTTTTCTTTCTCTTTTCTCCAAAGTAATAATTATCCGGCTCTTGCATTAAGAATCAGTTGAGCGTCGTTCTTGCCTTCCCTTCAGCTTTTGCTCCAAGAAGGGCACTTGTGCAAGCCATAAGAGGGGCGGCAGGAGCCAGACTGAAAATAGCCTTTGAAGACGAGTTTGTAGTATGCGAAACAGGTGATCCCGTTGACCTTGCCTTAAAGCTTGAAAGCGTCTTTGGTATTGACAGAATCGCCATCGCAAAGCGTGTAAGGAACAAATTAGAGGAATTGTCAGACGCGATAGGAGAGATCGGATCAAAAACGGTCCTTCCCGGCGAGAACTTCTTTGTCAAGGTCAAAGCTGATGGAAAGCATGATTATGCAGGCAGGGACGTCGAATTTTCCTCCTCCAGCAGGCTTGTCGCCAAGCTTGCAGAGATAGGCGCACACCCTGCAAAAAGCGAGCAGGAAGCTAACAGGGTAATACTGGCTTTTGCTGGCAGGAAATTTGCATACGTCTGCATAAAAGTCAGCAAAGGCCCCGGCGGGCTCCCGTATGGCTCGCTTGGGAGGGCATTATGCAGTCTGCACAACCCTCTTTCATTCCTTTCGTGCTCCATGGCTGTCAAGGCAGGGTTTGTACCCGAAGTCATCCTGCTATATTCAGATGAGGATGAGCTGCAAGCTAATGCCAAGCTTGCAGAAACTCTTGCCAAAAAAATTGGCAATGATAATGCGATCAGGATAGCTCCCATCAGTATTCCAAGAGCTAAAGGAAAAGTGGCAGGGCTTGTAAAGGAAGCAGTAGCGGCAGAAATACTTATTCGCCAGCCTAATGATAGGATTGTTCTCCCCTTTACTGCAGCAGTCCACCCGCTCTGGTTTATAGAAGCAATCGCGGGCAAGGCAGTGGCGGCAGGCAACACGCCGTACCTTCCGGCAATGTTTGCAGACATTCCTGACGCTTATGCAGTTCAACAGGACTCTACAATCACAAAGAGCGAGTTCCAGAAATACGACAGCATGATTGATGCCGCGGCCAGGTTGTCCATCAAGAAGATGAAAAAGCTAAAGGTAGGACCTAATTATCTGCACGACATTCTCGATTCCGTTTAGTTTTTCAGTCATCTTTTGGAGCTCAATAGTCTTCTTTTTGTATGCAGGGTCTGCAAGCACTTGTGAAATTGCGTCAGCAAGTTGCTCTGGCTTCAAGCCCTTTGGATGGAGCATGATCCCCATCCCGAGCTCGGCTATCTTGGCAGAGTTGCCAAGCTGCTCACCATGGTTTTCAATCGGGACTGTAACGACTGGCTTGCCGAACTGGATCGCCTGCGATAGCGCAACATGGCCGCCCCTAAGCACTAAAAGGTCGCTCATTGCAAAGATCTCGTCACGCACGGGGCACCATTCATAATACCAACCGGATTCGCCTATCCTCGCTGGCTCTGTTTTGCCATTTGCCCAGCCCTCAGAAATGACAAACTGGATCTTGGAGTCAAGCTTTTTGACTGCTTCTAGCGCAACTCTGACAAGTGGCATGCGCGTCTCTGCCGGCCCGCTGACGTGTATGAACGCCACTGGCCTTGACCTGTCAAAGCCAAGCCTGCCGGCGACTTTGCTGATTTCATCTTCACTGACGTAATGCTTTGGAGAGGTAAAACCGATGTACTCCAGCCTGCGCGCTGAAGAGCCAATGTGCCATACGTTATTGGCTGATATCGTGTATGGAGGCGGCAGGTCCGGGATAAGCACTCTGTCTGCCATGTTCCACATCGAACCGAGAAATTCGCCAACCATACCCTCAAAGAGTCGTGCGATTGCGAGCTGGCGCAGCCGTGGAGAAAGCAAAAGCTTCACCTGATTCAATATGACTATCGACGGAATTCTTAACAGCTTGGCTGCCACAAGTGGCGACAGCCGGGAATCAGAAACAATGACATCGGGACTGTACAGAGTCATGTTACGTGTCTCTTGATTCACCTGCCTTGAAAAGTTGGTAAACCAGACAGGGACGTTGGCGATGCTGTGCTTTACGGAGAACCCTCCCTCCATGCTCCATGCAAACTCGACTGGCGCGACCGTGGCACACTTGTATCCCTTCATTGAGACATAGCTTGCGGCCTCGCCAAATGAAGAAAACCTGATCTTGACGCCATTGCCCTGCAGCTGGTCCGCCACCATCACGAGCCGGCTTGCGTGCCCCAGGCCGACCCCGTATGGCGCAAAATAAGCCACGCCCAATACAGCAAATTTTACAGGGCCTGATTATATATTACTACTAGAGCTCAAGCCTCACTACCTTGCCCTTTGGCTCTGTCTCCTTGAACACTATGGCATGAAACTTGTACAGCTTTGACGCGGGATCGCGCCACGCGTCAGGCGGCGCGCCGGCCTTGTAGCAGATGTTTGCAAGGTAGTCGTCAACATCCCACTTCATTTCCACCGGCACCTGCGGCAATAGCAGGCCCGAGTCGTAGCGCCAGCGCAGGATGAGCCCGTCCCGGCCAATCACGATCTCTTTCTTGTAGTCTGCCGGCCTTCCCTTGACCTCTTCGGGCGGAGTTAGCACGCTTACCTCAAAAATGATGCTTTCAAGCTCTTGCCTGTCGACCGGCGGAAAGCGGGGGTCTTCGGTAGCTGCCGCAATGGCGGCCTCTATTACTGATTGGTACAGCTTTTTCTCTGGAAGCGGAAAGCCGATGCACCCGCGCAGGTGCTCTTCCTTGGCTCTTGTCAGGTAGTTGAGCGTGACAAATACCCCGGCCTTGTAATCAGCAGTTTTCTCTGGCTGGACTACAACCGATTCATGCAGGTACTTTTCAACCGCCTTTCTGGCAAGCCTGACAAGGTTGGTGCCTTCGCTGTCAGAGATCAATGCAAAATCCACACCAGACGGGTTAAAAAGCCATGTCATGCTACTAGTAATTTCTTCCAGCACTCGCGCCTGCTACAGATTTTAACCTGCAGCGCAGATCATACCTGATGGAAGTCCCGGACGACATCGTTCCCCTTCTTGACGAAAATGAGAAAGTGCTCTTTAGCATAAAGCAAAAGAAATACCGCCCGGCGATAAACATCGAGTCTGCAACCATCACCAGCAAGCGCGTCATACTGCGAAAGCCGTCCATGCTGAGGATAAAAAAGAGCTACATCGACTATAGCTATGGCGACATCACGAACATCATCCTTGACAAGGGACCCATGCGCTCAACCATAATGCTGAACCTAAAGCTTGATGCAAACGACTTGGTGATAGAGGATATCCCAAACGAGATGGCGCAGCAGGCGTTCCGGCTGATCCGAGAAGGGATAGACCAGGCAAAGAGGACTGGCAGCGTAGACCATTCACTTAGTTAAGTCGAATTTTTATAGCAGTAGCCAAAAATTCTACCAATGAAGTGTGTCCACTGTCACCGCGAGCTTGCATTTTCTTCAAGGTCCGACAGGGCGTCGGGCAACCAGGTTGAAATCTACCGCTGCGTCTATTGCGGGACAGAAATGAGAGAATACCGGCCAAAGAAGCAGATAGGCCGGCACTGATCAGAGCAATATACGTTTATTAACTGTGATTTTCAAGTCTATCCTGCTTATGATGAACTGCCCCAACTGCGGTGCAATCATGGTATGGCTGAACGGCTCTGTCCTCCACGATCCGCCAGTAAAGAACTACGAGTGCAGAAGGTGTCATCTGCTGGTGGTAAAGTACCCAGACGGTAACTATGAAACGACGCCCATCGCGCAAGCGCCACAGCCGGAACAGCAACCCGTGGAAAGCTAATAATATTCTCCTTCTTCTTCCATCACTGATGCAAAAGAAAGCAAAGTTTTCGCTAAGGGAGCAGCTTGAAGACAAGAGCAAGATAATCGTTTTACCCGGCGTTTTTGACGCCCTGAGCGCAAGGATAGCAGAGCAGGTGGGCTTTGAGGCGATGTTCCAGACGGGGTACGGCTCGTCTGCGGCGCTCCTTGGGATGCCGGACTTTGGGTTCCTCAACGCCGGCGAGACAGTGGATAATGCAAGGCGCATAATCAGGGCGGTAAGCGTTCCCGTCATCGTTGACGCTGACACCGGCTATGGCAACCCACTGAACGTCTGGCGCCTTGTACAGGACCTTGAAAGCTTTGGAGCGGCGGGCATATTCCTTGAAGACCAGATATGGCCTAAAAGGTGCGGCCACATGGTGGGCAAGGACGTGATACCAAAAGACGACTATTTGCCAAAGCTAAAAGCAGCAGTTGAAGCGCGCAAGAGCGGGGACTTTATCATCGTGGCCCGGACAGACGCGCGCGCTCCAATAGGACTTGACGAAGCAATAGAGCGTGGCAAGGCGTACAGAAAGGCAGGAGCTGATGTCATATTCGTCGAGGCCCCAAGATCGGTTGAAGAGCTGAAAAAGGTGGCTGACGAAATAGATGCGCCGCTTGTCGCAAACATGATAGAGGACGGGGTCACGCCGAACCTGCCTGCAAAAGAGCTGCTAAAGATCGGCTACAGGATAGCAGTGTTTCCACTGTCTGCGCTCTACAGCGCGACCTTTGCCATGAGGGAAGTGTTGACAGAGCTGAAAATGACCGGCGCCACAAAGGAGACAAAGAAGATGATGGTCACGTTCACGGACTTTAACCAGTTCGTGGACCTGCAAAAGTACATGAATCTTGAAAAAAGGTACTCCTGATGCTTTCAGTAGAATCATCGCTAACCAGTAAATAAAATCCGCTAGCAAAATCTACGTGGGCCAGCGCGTAGCGGTAGTCATACCTGCCAGAAACGAGGAGAATTTTATCGGCACGACCCTCAAGGCACTCTTTGGTCAGCACTCAAGGCCCAGCAAGGTTGTAGTGGTCAGCGACGGATCGACAGACACGACTGCAGAAGTCGCTTCTTCAGCAGGAGCTGAAGTTGTTGCGATGCCAGACAGAGGGTACAACGTGCTTGGAACGCCGGTGCTTGCCGGCGTGATAAACCGCGGCCTGGAGCGTCTGCAAGAGCGCGGCTACGGAAGCAACGACGATTACGTCATGATACTTGGGGCAGACCATGTGCTTCCTCCGCATTACATAACCACGGTTCTTGACTTGATGGGAACCGAAAAGGACATCGCGATATGCTCCGGCCAGATAGCAGGTGAGCGGAGCGTCGTTCCCCGGGGCTCTGGCCGCATGGTGCGCGCCGGCTTTTGGAGCGAGATCGGGTTCCGCTACCCCGAGAATTACGGGTTTGAGACATACCTCTTGCTGAAGGCGCAGCAGCAGGGGTACAAGGTAAAGGTGCTCAACGACCTTGCGACCCAGACCCTGCGAAAGACAGGCAGGAACTACAAAAAGAGCGCCTACTTGTCGTATGGCAAGTCGCTCAAGGCGCTTGGATATAGCAGGCTCTACTCTGCCGCAAGGATTGGCCTTGTGTCGCTAAAGCACCCGGCAGGAGGTTTTTACATGGTCAGGGGCTACATGAGCAGCGACGTTGAAACGTACGACCAGGAACTTCGCTCTTACCTTAGCAGCATACAGCACAAGCGCATCAAGCGCTACGTCACCAACCCCATCCGGGCGTTTGTAAGTGAAACCGCTTGAGGATACTGCATGTCTGGGATCAGGCAGGGGTCGCATGTATACTTGCAAAGCATCACCGCAGGCAGGGCCATGATGTCAGGATAGCAAAGCGCGCAGGCTACGACCCATTTGGCATTTTACAGTTTTACGGCGAGCCATTGCTTGACATGGACGGCAAGGCGTTTTTGAAGCTTGTTACAAAGGAAGCTGGAAACTATGATCTTGTCCATGTCCACAGCCTGTACAAGGTAGTACCCGATCTGCGAAAAAAATACCGCGACTTAAGGATCGTGCTCCACTACCACGGCTCGGAGGTGAGGGGTAAGCAGGGCGACCCGTTGCGAGCAGAAGCTGAAAGCAAGGCAGACGCGATACTTGGATCGACAGAAGACCTGAAAGGCTACGTAAATAACATGACATACGTCCCAAATCCCGTAGACACTGAGCATTTTACGCCCTGCCCCGACCCCGACGGTAGGGCGTTTACGATCAGGACAACCAGGGGCGACTCCCAGTGGGTGCTCGACTACCTAAAGAAAAACAGCATAGATATTCCGGTGGACGTAATCGACAGGGAAACAAACCCTATACAGTATTCTGAAGTTCCGGCGTTCCTAAAGCAATACGGCACGTATGTTGACATCAAGTACATTGACGGCACACTGCTTGAAGCCATGAGCAAGACTGGCTTGGAGTCGCTTGCCTGCGGTCTACAGGTGCTTGACTACCAGCTGAAATATGCCAAGGGGCTGCCAAAAGAGAACAGTCCCGAAGTTGCGGCCTGCAGGGTTATGGACGTCTACAATTCAATAGCCTAGGCAGCCTCAGAATCGGTCTTTGGATCTTCGGGCACCTTTTTGATTATCCTCTCCAGAACCTTGCGCATGTCCTCGCGCTCTTTTTCGCTAGCCCTGCCCTCTATCAGGTTGATGAGGAATAGGTACAGCTTTGCCTGAATGACGTTTTCGTTAAACATCGCCTCCTGCTCGACCTTCCACTGACTCCGCCTGTGCCAGTACCCTATCACGATTGCAAGTGGCATGTATGCCGCGACAAAGACTGTCGCAAAGATCGAGAAGTTTGTGAATATCGCGCCAAGTATTGGTATTGTTCCTAACACTGGCACGCGGTTTACCAGAAGCGAATACTGGATCGTGACAAAGTTGAGGAACGTCATGGCAAATACGAGATAGATGCTGTGACCCTGCCGGAAGTCAAGCCAGCGCCTTCTAAACCACGAGTTTCTCCTTTTGTAAAACGACACAGTTTTGTTTCATCCGGAGACCGTATAACGCTTGCGTATTATGGATTTAACACTATCTTATAGTACCTTGTTACTGCCGGGCTATTGCAAACATCGCCGGTGAGCTACCGTCAAATGTTAGCAAATAGGCAGGTGCTCCTTGCTTGCCAAGAGCGGCAGCAAGCGCCTGAGGGTGGTCCGAGAAGCGATACGTCCTATGATCCTGCAGGTACAGCTCCATGAATCCGCGCCAGTGCTTTTCGCCCACTATTATTGCGGCCGGCTCTGTGTTTTGGTTTATCCACGAAATTTCAGACATCATTTTACCATTATCCTGTATGTCAAGCGAGTTGAACTGCATCGTCACCGGCCCAAAGTTCTCTGTGCTAGAGCGCGCCAACCCGTACAGTATGAATGGGTTGTCATAAGGCATGGTTGCATAAGCAAGCCCTATTGCAACAAATGCTGTAAGTACAGAGCCTGCGGCCAGTGTAGCGTAATTGGGTTTCAGGTTCCTGATGACATGCAATATGCCATAGCCGGCAAAGATTGAAAGGAAAATTCCTGCCAGCACTATCCACCTGTCTGCCACGAGCTGGGCAAGATTGGGAAATGCCA